>NZ_KV824214.1:140748-174995 GCF_001816025.1 Hafnia sp. HMSC23F03 | reverse complement strand
GGATGCAAGGCGGCGGCGATTGAGCCGCCTTGCTTGACCGCTTTAACCCATAGCCATATGAGAAAACATTGCGGATAAGCGGGCAAAATTTTCACTAAGCAAATAGAGTGCATTAAATCCTATGTACATAAAACACTTACCCTCCTAAATAAAAGCCACCTCCACCCTAAATCCTCCGTTTTCCCCGTCACTAAAGCTGGCCGTCATCCCATGCAATGTCGCGATGCGTTGCACGATGGAAAGCCCTAGACCGCTGCCCGTTTTTTCTTGACCAGGTGGGCGGAAGAAGCGTTCGCCGATGCGTTTTAGATACTCGGGGCTGACGCCGGGGCCGTTGTCTTCGACGCTGAAATGCGTTGTGGTTAACGTGATTTTGACCGTGCTGCCGCGTGGGCTGTAGCGGATGGCGTTATCCAGCAGGTTACGCACCAGAAGCGCCAGTAACAGCGGCTGAGCGCGGCGAGGAGGTGGTGTTTGGCGAATATCCAACATCAGTTCCACACCGTTGGCCTGCGCCTTATGGTAGTTATCCATTACGCCGGTTTGCAGGATATCCGCGATGGCGATCTCCTGCACGTCATCCAAGCCAGACAATGAATCCAAGCGGGAAAGCGTGAGCAACTGATCGACCACTCGCGTTGCGCGGTCGATGCCTTCTGTCAGGTTTTTCAACGCATGTTCGCGCATAGCGGTATCGTCTTCGGCGAGCTGAGCAACTTCGGTTTGCACTTTCAATGCGGCCAGCGGACTACGTAGCTCATGGGCGGCATCGGACGTAAATCGACGCTCTCTTACCAGCATTTCACCGGTTCGGGCAAATAGGCTGTTAAGCGCTTCAACCAGCGGTTTCACTTCACTCGGGAGTGACAGTAATGGTAACGGCGTTTCATCTTCCGGTTGACGCTGGTGCAAACGCTTTGTTAAGCGCTTGAGCGGTGCTAGTTCACGAGTGACTAGCCAGATCAGCAGCAAAATCATGATAGGAAGGGCGATAATCCATGGCACAAGCTGCGCTTTAACGATATCAATCGCCATGTCGTGGCGATACTCCCACTCTTGCCCAACCACGACGCGGTATTTACCGTCGGGAGTGGTTAGCCATACCAAACGCCACAGATCTTTATCGCCTTGCAACTGGTCGTCGGTGAAGCCGTCGCGTCGGTAGTGATATTGCAAATCGGGGCCGTTGTCTCCGTCGTTCAGCACCATTTTTCCGTCAGTGGTGAAAATGGCAAAGGTGAGCGCGTCATCGTCCAAATCGCCATGGCTGTGGCGCACTATTTTTTTGCTACGCGGTAGCTGTGGGCTTTTGACCGTAAGATCGCTGATGTTGAGCGCCGTTAGGCGTTTGGCAAACAGCATTTGCTGGGTATCAAAGAGCTCATCGATGTTATTCCGGGTTTTATTCCACGCCAACAGACTCGAGCAGATCCAAGCAATGGTGATGAGTAGGATGAACCCAATGATCAACCGCAGTCGCAGGCTAAGCGTGAGCGATTTCATGTTGCTTCTCCCAGCGTGTAGCCGATGCCGTGAACGGTTCGAATAAAGCTGCTGCCGAATTTTTTACGTAGATGATGGATATGAACCTCAATGGCATTGCTGGAGACGTCATCGTCCCAGTTATAAATTTTTTCTTCGATGAGCGGACGGGGTAACACGCGTCCTTCATTGCGTAGCAGCAGTTCGAGCAACGCAAACTCCTTCGGCTTTAAATAGATCGCTTCACCCTCGTGAGTGACGGTGAGATTAATGGGATCAAGTGAAACCGAGCCGTGAGTTAATGTGGTTTGCACCTGTCCGTGACGGCGGCGGATCAGCGCCTGTAAGCGAGCGGCGACCTCAATGAGTGCAAAAGGCTTACACAGATAGTCATCGGCACCCTGTTGCAGTCCTGCAACGCGTTGCTCCAAGGCGTCACGTGCAGTGAGGATGAGTACCGGCTCGTCGTGTCCGTTTTGTCGCCATTTGCGCAGGATATCTAATCCGTCCATGCCCGGCAGGCTGAGGTCGAGTACCACAGCATCGTAAGGCGCAGAATCTAACGCGTTGAGTCCTTGCTTACCCTCGGTAAACCAATCGACGCTAAACCCCATCTTTATTAAACCTGCTTTGATACCGTCACCGATCAGTTTGTCATCTTCAATGAGTAATACCCGCATAACCTTGTCCTTTATGCTGCGCTGTATGGTTTTATCTAACTATTTGGCAAGGGCTTTGTACAGCCTAAAACTGTGCGGATCCAGCCTAATAGGCAGTTTTTAAAAATATAATTGGTTAAACTGTACGCTTAAGATCTTGTTAAGAACTCTTTGGTGTAATGCTTTCCGAAGAGCAAAAACAGCAACTGTTTCTGCAAAAATTAATTTGATAAAGAGAGAGAAAAATAATGAAAAAGACAGCAGCTTTATTAGCCATCCTTGCCGTATGTAGTGCACCTGTTCTGGCTCAGAACGGCGGCTTTGTAGACCCGAACGCACCAGCAACCCAAACCACGCAAACAACTCAGGCAGCCGGTGGTTTCAATGGCCCTAGCGCAGGAACGATGACCGTAGAGAAAGCCAAAACGATGAGTGACGATACTTGGGTGACCCTGCGCGGTAACATCGAGCAACGTATCGGCGGCGATCACTACACCTTCCGTGATGCAAGCGGCACCATGAACGTGGATATCGACCACAAACGCTGGAATGGGCAAACCATTACCCCGAAAGACACCGTTGAGCTGCAGGGGAAAATTGATAAAGATTGGAACTCTGTTGAATTAGATGTGAAGCAGATTACCAAAGTAAAATAGTGATTATCGTTGAAAGGGCTGGAGATTCTCTCCAGCCCTTTTTTTATGGGAAAACTAAATCATTAATGCGAGTCGGGTGCCCTGATCGATTGCGCGGCGAGCATCTAGCTCACGAGCGACATCGGCGCCGCCGATGAGATGGACGGTTTTTCCCATATTTTGTAGCGGGGCCAGCAGCTCCTGCTGCGATTCCTGACCGGCGCAAATAATCACATTATCAACGGGTAGGCATTCTATTTGCCCATCCCGAATGAGGTGGAGACCATGTTCATCAATATGATGATATTGGGCACCGTTTATCATGATTACGCCACGTTTTTGCAGACTAACGCGATGGATCCATCCGGTTGTTTTCCCCAATCCTTCACCGACTTTGCTGGTTTTGCGCTGTAGTAAATAGATTTTTCGCGGGCTGTGAGTCGGATGCATCCCATCCTTAGCCAATCCGCCGCGTTGTTTTAGCTGTAAATCAATTCCCCACTCTTCGGCGAAAGCCGTGCTGTTTAAGCTGGTTGATTGCCCATACTGGCTAAGATACTCCGCGGTATCGAATCCGATCCCGCCTGCGCCAATAATCGCGACCCTTTTACCGACCGGTAGTTTATCGCGCAAAACCTGCGTGTAGCTGAGAACGTGCGGCATATCGCTGCCCGGCAGATCTAAATGGCGTGGTACGATCCCTGTTGCGAGGATCACTTCATCGAATTCACTCAGATCCGCGGCTTCTACGCGCTGCCCCAAGCGTTGCTGAATATTGTGGATAATCAGCAGCCGTTTGAAATAGCGCAGCGTTTCATGGAACTCCTCTTTGCCGGGGATCTGCTTGGCGATATTAAATTGACCACCAATTTGATTGTCAGCGTCGAACAAGGTTACGTGATGTCCACGCTGGGCGGCGGTGGTGGCAAAGGCTAATCCTGCGGGGCCAGCGCCTACCACGGCGAGCCGTTTAGGTTTCTCGGTGGCGGTGAGCACCAGTTCAGTTTCATGGCAAGCACGAGGGTTAACTAGACATGAGGTGAGCTTGTGCTCAAAAATTTGGTCTAAACAGGCCTGATTGCAGCCGATGCAGACGTTGATCTCATCGACTCGTCCGCTTGCCGCTTTTTGCACAAAGGCAGGATCGGCCAAGAATGGGCGAGCCATAGAAACCATATCCGCACACCCATCGGCCAGCACGGCTTCCGCAACGTCTGGATGATTGATGCGGTTGGTGGTGATCAGCGGAATCGACACTTTCCCCATCAGACGGCGTGTTACCCAGCTAAATCCCGCACGCGGCACCATGGTCGCGATGGTTGGAATGCGAGCCTCATGCCAGCCAATGCCGGTGTTGATTAATGTCGCTCCAGCGTGTTCCACCTGAACGGCTAACTGTTCGATCTCTTTCCAGTCCGAGCCTTCCTCGACTAAATCCAGCATCGATAGCCGATAGATAATGATGAACTCTCGTCCGACGGCGGCGCGCACGCGGCGCACACATTCCACCGCGAAATGCATACGGCGCATGAAATCGCCGCCCCATTCATCATCGCGCTGATTGGTGCGAGCCGCTAAAAACTGATTAATGAGATAGCCTTCTGAGCCCATGATTTCCACGCCGTCATAGCCTGCATGCTGTGCCAAACGCGCACACTGGGCAAAATCGGACAGCGTTTGTTGGATCATATCTTCCGTCATTTCAATGGGCGGATAGGGATTGATGGGAGCTTGAATGGCTGAAGGCGCATGAGGTTGAGGCTGATAGCTATAACGACCAGTATGCAGAATTTGCATGGCTATTTTCCCACCCGCCTGATGCACCGCATCAGTAATAATTTTATGATGCGGGATCTGATTCTCATGATCGAAAATAGAGGCACCAGCATGAACCACGCCGTGCTGATTCGGGGAGATACCGCCGGTCACGATTAAGCCCACGCCCGCACGTGCACGTTCGGCATAAAATGCGGCCAAGCGCGCGCTGCCATTAGGATGCTCTTCTAGCCCAGTGTGCATAGAACCCATCAGAACTCGATTCTTCAAGGTTGTAAAACCGAGATCCAATGGGGCAAGCAGGTGAGGGTAGTGGTTCATGCGGCTTTCCTTATTTCGCGCAGGCTAAACGGTAGCTTTCTGGTCGGATGAGTTCTTTAAATCTAGTCTCTCCACGTTGCTTTGAAAGTTGTATGTTAATGAAGTGTGATTGTTCTCAACATTGTTGCGCTGCAAGAGTGAAAACAGTGACCTGCATCAATCATTTACCCTAGTGTCTATTCTGATATGGAGATAAGCATGAGCCGTGTTTTGCTGGTTGTTGATATGCAAAAGGGCGTTTTTTCAACCCCGAGAATGGACCGCATCGGTCGCGTAGAACGAATTAATCAGCTGAGCCGCGCTGCTGAACGGGTGATTTTTATACTTCATAATGAAGCTGACCTCCCGCTAGGCAGCGATGAATGGGAACTGCTACCCGAACTCTTGCAACCGGAAGACAGTATCTATGTAGATAAAACGGCCTGTGATGCATTTTATCGCACCACGCTCGCCGATGAACTAGCGGCTCTGGATGCAAAACACATCACGATTTGTGGCTGTGCAACGGATTACTGCGTTGATACTACTATCAAAAATGCCGCTAGCCGTGGTTATGCTCTAACCATCGCGAGCGACGCCCACACCACCGCCGATCGCGGTTCTCTGAAAGCCGAACACCTCATTCCCTATTTCAATGAGGTATGGGCAACGTTAGCCATTCCCGGAAACCGAATTGAAGTAAAAACCACCGCAGATATTTTGCAGGAATGGGGGAACTCGGTGGGTTGAGGGGACACTTTTGCGACACTCTGTGCCAGAAACAAAAAAGCCACCTCGTAAGAAGTGGCCTAAATGACTGAATCTAAAGCTAAAATTTGGTGGCCCCTGCTGGACTTGAACCAGCGACCAAGCGATTATGAGTCCGAAATTTGATATATATAAATCAGTAACTTACTGATTTATAATAAATTAATGTTTCAAAATAGGTCTTAATATATCCGTATAGTGCCGCGCTCTGCTGCCACTTTGCTGCCAACTATAGTCGGGATAATGGATTCAGTGCCTTGGCTTCTGAAAGATGATCTGGCGCGAAGTGCGCATAGCGCATAGTTACTTTTATATCCGTATGACCAAGTATTCTCTGGAGAACCAAAATATTCCCGCCGTTCATCATAAAATGTGATGCAAATGTATGCCGCAAAATGTGTGTGAGTTGGCCTGCTGGTGTTTCAATTCCAGCTCTTCTGAGCGCGGAACGAAAAGCCGCGTAACAGGAGCCAAATAGCGGTTTGGCTCTCCGTGTCGCTGGCAATTGCTCAAGTAATTCATCAGTGACTGGAACTGCTCGGTTTTTCTTGCCTTTAGTTTTGATGAAAATAATTTTCCCAGCGCGGATTTGGTTCCCCTTGAGGCTTTCTGCTTCTCCCCAGCGTGCACCAGTAGCTAGACATATTTTTACAACAGCAACTAAATCCTGAGATCTACTATTTTCACACTCAGTTAGCAGTGATCTAATATCATCCATAGTGAGATATGACATTTCGGATTCAGCGATCCTGAACTCTCGAACATTATCGAGGGGATTTGGTGCAGTCCATTCATCTAATCGGCGGAGTTCGTTAAATACTGCTCGGAAATATGCGAGCTCTAGATTCACTGTTCTTGGTGTTACTGTTTTGACTCTATTTGAACGTGTGATCCGGCCTGAGAGGCGTTGTTCTCTATATGCAGAAAAAATTTTAGCTGTGAACTCAGTCGCTAGTGGGTTGCCCATTGCTGCACATGCAAACTCCATCGAAGATTTTCGCTTTTCTCCATCAGAGAGGGTAATGCCGTGTGCATTAAACCATGTGTAAACTAAGTCAATTAAGCGTCGTTTATCTGATTTTTCGCCCAGCCATGGTTTATCCTGAGATTGTTCTTTTATGAACCGCTCAAAAGCTTGGGCTTCTCCTTTGGTTGCAAATTGGCGCCGGATACGTTTGCCATCTCTGCCGTTAGGAAATATTTGGGCCTGCCATTTGCCTGATACTAATTTGCTTACGGCCATAATCTAATTCTTTTCTACAAACTTTATATAGGACTGAATCTTGAATAGAGCGGCTAGACACAGAGCAACAACATAAATGTGTTGTACCCATGGCGAAATATAAAGAGCTAATAAAAATAGGATAATAGTGATAGCCCCGCCAAAACACAGTGCCATAAATGTGTATGCTGCCCCGCGATTTTCTGTCCTTGATGTCACATAGGCCATTACAAATCCACAGATGAGAGCTATCAATATTTCAATAAAAACTAACATAATTACTCCATGTAAGTTGTTTGACTAAGGACCTTACCTAAAATTTGAATCTCAGATACATCACACTCAAATGAAGCCTTTCCATTTTCGATTCGTACGCGACCTTTTGGGAATCGGTATAGCTGCCGTACGCTTGCGAGTCCGTCGATTTTTATTAGCCACATTCCATCATTGATTTCGCCAGAATATTTTTCGAGTATGAACATTTGACGTTCAAAAGTGACAGCGAAAAGAGATGAAGTATGTTTGGGAAGCAGTGTGGGATCATAGGAGATGTATCCCCCACTCGTTAAAACCCCATCTGTGATGTTTTTAACTTCTAAATGGGTTTCTTGCGACGATGTATCCACTTTGGATGCGTCGCCGTGTCCCGTAGAAAGCCATAAAACGGAGGTGCCGGTATCAAGGTGACATGCAATTACCCAATCATGGGGAAACGTGTCACGCATCCAGCGGTTTGCCATTGTGCTCTGAGATACGCCTAAATGATTGCACAGGGATTGTCTGCTTTTGAATCCATAGGCATCTAGAATCCGCGTAATAACGTCTCTCCCACCACTTTGTGATGAAAAATTGAATTTTGTGATACCCTTCTGCATCTCATTTGTGTTTGACATATCTAATTTGTGATCCTATCATCGTTCTTGTGATGTCCGAATATGTATTTATAGTGCCAAATAGTGTTGTTTCATACCAAACTGAGGAATAGTGCATCATGAGTCGTCAAATTTCAATGCGGCCCAGTATCAATCTGGTTGTCTCCGCCCCATATATTACTGTTGAAGAGTTTTGCCGCCGTACTGGGTATAAACCAAAGTACGTTCGGCAAATGATTAAGGAAAATCGCCTGCCAATCAGGAAAAAAGTCGGTGTAAATAGCCTTATCGAAATCAACATGTTTGCACTGACAATCGAAGCTGCTTCTGGCTGCGAAGTCGCAATGCAAGCCTAACAAGTTCCATTTTGGGATGATAAGGAGGCTTCTGCCATGTTTGATTTTCGCGAATCCAAACAATCTCATTTTGATGATGCATGTCGGGCTTTTGCCAATACGCATAAAGGCAAGATTGCAGATATTGCCGAACGTATCAGCATGAGCCAGCAAATGCTGCGCAACAAACTAAATCCAGAGCAACCACATCAGCTGACATGCGTCGATCTTATGCGTCTGACTGATGAAACCGAAGACCCGACTCTTTTAGATGGATGGCTTGCCCAGATGCAATGTCAGCCATCAGTGCCAGTTAACGAAATATCAAACGAAAAAATGCCCGTTTACGTGATGAGTGCCACGGCAGAAGTAGGCAAATTAGCAGCCGAAACAGTTGCTGGCGGTCATATGAATATGGCGCGTATTGCTGACTTTAAGCGCACTGTAAATTCAGCTGTTCGCTGCTTAACGCTGGCCGGAATTACTATGCAGGCACGTGTCCAGTCTAATCCCACCTTATCGTCTGCTGTTGATGCTTTAACTGGCATCGGTGCGACGTTAGGCATGAACTGAGGTGTTTATGACTATTTCAGTAGCGCCATTATTGAAGCGTCAGAGTCCATCGCGTCAATGTCATGCAAGTCATGGATGGGTTGAATTACAGAACGGCACGCACTGGCATCCTTCAAGAAATCAGCAGTCACTGCTTGATGCAATGAAAAGTAAGGCAAAGGGGGTTACATGGCTAACACAGAAGCTGCGCGCACTGTGCAAATAAATGCCGGTGATCGCTTTAAAGGTTTGAATCATGTTGCGGCGATTCGCGGAAAACTATTTGGTGATGATGGTGGCAAAGATTTGCAGCGTTTTATTTTAAATATGCGCGATACCACAGACGCCTGCTATTTAGATAATAAGCGCGGATTGGGTGCGATATTTTATTTAGCTAAGATTCCGGCTGATCGTCATGATGTCGAATTTAGTGAACTGACGTCTGCCGAAATTAAAGCATTAATTTGTGCAATGAATCAATTAAAGGCAATCGTGAGTTTATTTCCAAAATGTCTCGCAATGCCTAATTAACGTTTAAAGAAAAAACTGGCGTAAACCCGCCGGACTTCCCTTTATCTAAAAACAGGATTGACCAATGAAAAATATCGAAGTTAGAGAAACGAAAGTGGAACTCAATTTGGAAGCTTTACTGACTAATGCCCGTATGGATGAGCGTCGCAACCGTGGCGAAGTTATGGCCGCGCGTCTGCAGAACTTGGCAAACCATATTCAGGGCAAGGAGCTAAACCACGTTGAGGTGGCCGAGCTGCTGCGTAAAGAAAGTGAATTAATCCAGCATCAGGCGCAGGAGTTGCACTAATGGCTGACCAAATGGACATGGCGCAGGAGCGCCAACAAGAAATCCTAGATCGCCAGATTAAAAGCGCTACTGCTCGGACGGTTGGCGCGTCTGCGTTCATCTGTGAAGTGTGTGGCGAGCCTATCCCAGAGCAGCGCCGTTTGGCGGTTGCTGGGGTCACTTGCTGTGTGACTTGTCAGGAGATTAACGAACTGAAAAGTAAACACTATAAAGGGGCCGCATTATGAGTATCCAATCAACGATTTTACGCTGGGCTGGTAGTAAGAGCCGCATGATGGCTGAATTAAAAAAGCACTTGCCTGTTGGTAAGCGCTTAATAGAGCCGTTTGCAGGTTCGTGTTCAGTGATGATGAATACAGATTATGAGCAATACTTTATTGCTGATGTGAACTCTGATCTCATTAATATGTATCAGGTCATTCAGGAAAATACAGAGTTCTTCATTGAAGAACTAAGAGGCGTTTTCGAAAACAACAAGGATGATGTTTCATACTATCAAGTACGAAATAAATTCAACTTAGATCGCAGCTGTTTATTTACTAGCGCGGTTTATTTCTTATATCTGAATCGTCACTGCTTTAATGGTCTGTGTCGTTATAACAAAAAAGGTGAGTTCAATACCCCTTACGGAAAATTAAAAAGTCCCTACTTCCCAGAGGATGAGATCCGCGCATTCGCTAAGAAGGCAAAGCAAGCCGCCTTTATCTGCGCCAGCTTTGAAGAAACATTGCAGATGGCAAAAAGTGGGGATGTAGTTTATTGCGATCCGCCTTACCTCCCAGCATCTGTTTCAAGTGTTGGTTTTAACCATTCTCAAGAATTTACTGCTTACACCAAAGATGGTTTTGGTTATGAGCAGCACTCACAACTGGCTGGTGAATTACGTCGTTTGTCTTACTCAGGCTGCTTTTGTGTTGCGTCCAACAATGACAACCAGTCTGTAAGGTCACTTTATTCCGACTTTGATTTGCAGCCACTGACAGTACGCCGTAGCTGTGGCGGAGCTGGAAGCAGCCGAAAGTCTGCTGATGAGCTGATCATTACGTTAGGGCTTGAGCCTCGTGTAGTGCCGATCCGTTTTCTGCTTGATAGCGATGATTTTGCCCGTGGGACGTGTGAATGACTGACATTGCGGAATGGCCATACCCATGGAACGCACCACGTCCAGCCATCGAGTCACCGTATTACGAGTTTTACCAGCGGCTTAGAGATAAGCCGCTAAGTCAAAGTGAAGCCTACGAACTTGCTATTGAAGAAGCTAACCGCCGTGATCGACTGATCGCGGCGTTGTCACATGCGCATAAAAAACTGGAGAAGCAGGCCAGCTGTGTGCGCAGGGATATTTCCCGCCGTGTTGATAATCTTGAACGCCTGCAGGGGATTCAGCGAGCCAATGCGTACTTAATCAATTCATTTGTTAAGCGCACATTGCCGCGCCTTGAATTAGTCACTAAGCGCTACCGCCTGCCAAAAATGACAGAGGGGAATGCCTCCCTGTTTGGCCGTTTTAATAAACTCCCTGATATGTCCCGCGCAGATGTTGAATTGCTGGCGGAAGACACCGCTACCTATATGCGGCTTGAGCTGGGATTTATTAGTGACCAAATGCCAGAAGCCAGTGATCTGCGTCTGGGGTGGGCGATGTATCAGCGCGCCGGTGCTATCACGCAGCAATTGGGCCAAACACCGCCGTTATGGGATCGCATTAACAACAAGGTATTTATTGAGGCGGAGGCCAGTTCAGCGATTTTCCGAATGACGTCACCAACATGGTGGCGTAATCACTTACGTCGGAAGTCAAACGAATGGCGTGAGCACCTGCAGATCGCGCTGCGTAACGTCAGTAAAAAAGGCAATCCTTACGCCAGCCGCACCACAATAGGCGAATGGCGGGAACAAAAGCGCCGCACCCGTGAATTCTTGAAAGGCATGGAGCTGGAAGACACCGAAGGCAACCGCATTAGCCTGATCGACAAATATGATGGCAGTGTGGCAAATCCGGCGA
Organism: Hafnia sp. HMSC23F03; assembly: GCF_001816025.1. Lineage (NCBI taxonomy): Bacteria > Pseudomonadati > Pseudomonadota > Gammaproteobacteria > Enterobacterales > Hafniaceae > Hafnia > Hafnia sp. HMSC23F03. The sequence goes on along the minus strand of NZ_KV824214.1, from coordinate 163,569 downwards.
TCCGTCGCTGCGAGTTAATGACTCGTATCCGTGGCTTTGAAAATATCTGTAATCAACTCGGTTATATCGGGGAGTTTTATACCCTGACCGCACCGTCTAAATATCACGCCACCACGAAAGCCGGTTACAGCAATAGCAAATGGAATGGTTCAAGTCCTGCAGACACGCAGCGTTATTTGCGCAGCGTTTGGGAACGTGTGCGGGCCAAGTTGCATCGTGAGGACTTGCGGATTTTCGGCATTCGCGTTGCAGAACCCCATCATGATGGAACCCCGCACTGGCACATGCTGATGTTTATGGAGCCAGAGAACGTGGATCGCGTGCGTGAGATTTTGCGTGATTATGCCTTCAAAGAAGACAGCAAAGAACTGAACAGCGATAAGGCCAGAAAAGCCCGTTTTCACGCGGAGGCCATCGACCCAGACAAGGGCAGCGCCACAGGTTATGTGGCGAAATACATCAGTAAAAATATTGATGGTTACGCACTAGATGATGAGCTGGACGACGACACTAGACAGCCGTTAAAAGAAATGGCTCCCGCCGTATCGGCGTGGGCTGCGCGTTGGCGTATCCGCCAGTTTCAGTTTATCGGTGGTGCGCCGGTATCGGTTTATCGTGAACTGCGCCGCATGGCTGATCCTGAAACTGCGCTAGGTCTAAGCGTTGAGTTTGCGGCTGTGCATGATGCTGCTGATGTGGGCGACTGGGCGGGATATATAAACGCGCAGGGTGGTCCATTTGTTCGCCGTGACGATCTGGTGGTGCGTACTTATTACGAACCGGCTGAGGACTTGAACGAGTACGGCGAAGAAACGACACGGATTAAAGGTGTTTTCTCTCCTTCTGTTGGCATGGACATCCCAATTATTACCCGCACGGTGCAGTGGAAGATTGTGCCGAAGCGTGCCCTTGATTTGGCCGTTGACCTTTTGGGCGCTCCTGCGCCCTCTCGGAGTTCTGTCAATAACTGTACGGGAGGATCTGGATCGCTAGACCCGACACCGGACATAACAGAACCGATAACGCTGGATTTTGACAACATTACCCCGAAAGAACGGCGGCAGATGTTGCGCAGAATTAGGGCCGAAGGTCGAATTAAACCGAAAAATCAGCGTGAAGGCTTTACGGGTAGCCCTGATTTGGAAGAGGCGCACCGTAAATCCGCCACAACTATTCAACGCCGTATGGAAAAAAGAGCGGCTGCATTGGCCGCTGCAGGTGATGCCATGGGAAGAATTACAGAGGATATGGCGATTTACGGCATAGAACTGACGCAATCAGAAGCATGGCGCATGGCATCAGGCCACACCGTTCAGGTGGGGGATGCAATCTATAGAGGAGATAGTACGGGGGCAATTTTTCAGCGCAAGACTAAAGATAAACGGCAAACTCTCAAGGTTGCTGGGATGATCGACCAGCGCGGCAATGTCGCTAATATGCGCCATCAACAAAAATGTCTTAAACGCTATTTGGCCGATTATGTCAGGGAGCAAGCAGAACAAAGTCAAAGTGTTGCTGATAAAAAAAGGTTAGAAAAAGCACGTATTAATCTGAGCAAAATTCAAAAGCTAATAGCATGTAGCCGAAGATAAAGCGGTTATCTAACAGCCTATTACGTTGTCTACTCGTTAAATCCTCGTGAACAGATGGGGATTATTTACGGTAACTCTTAATCGGTATCATATTTTGGTCAAAAACTTCTTCCCGTTTAAAATCTATTGATATACTGTATAAATACACAGTAAATAGTGAAGAGGGAGGAATTGTGTCTGATCTTCTCACGGAGTCTCTCGCATTGCAGCGTATCCAACTCATCGCACGGGTTGTGTCGATGGACGTATGTAGTGGAGATGATAAAGAACTGGCACTGGTCTGGATTAATGAACTGACCACGCAGCTGATCGACAAGCTGGATAATTATGACGATGAAGAACGCCGAAGAGCGCCAGTGTCGTACCAGTAAATTCAAATATGCTATGCAATAAATCGAGGGGGGAGCATGAGAGTAGAGGTCCTTTTTGATAAACAGGCTAAGGTGTCGCAGCCTGTTATGGCTGTATCGGCTAATGTGCTGGAAAAGAAAATCGGCTTATAGTTTTCTGAACACATGTTTTGCGTTAGTAGTAGTAATACGCTGAAAGTTACCTTAGTCGCGGTGATATGCTTTTTTGTATATAGTGAGCAGCAATTTTTGTTATGTCTCTAGCACCTTAAAAAGTTAATGTATTTTCTTTAATTACAAAGAAATTCCTTTTTATCAATGAATTACAATGAGTAATAGGTATCAAATGATTACAAAACCAGCCATTTTTTCGTTTTTCTCCGGTTCTGGGTTTCTAGATCTAGGGTTCGAAAACTCTGGTTATGAGATTGTTTACGTGAATGAATATCATTCACCTTTCATGGATGCCTACAAGCATTCCCGCAAGATTTTAGGGCATGCCGAGCCAGCATTTGGTTATGACGAATGCAGTATTGAACAAGTTGATTTGGATATACTTTGCTCTAATCGCAAGAAATTAGAACAGCAGGGACGCACCGTCGGATTTATTGGTGGCCCTCCATGTCCTGATTTCTCTGTAGCAGGGAAAAATAAAGGCAAAGATGGAGAAAATGGTAAGTTATCAAAAAGTTATGTTAATGTCATTTGTAAGGTATCACCTGACTTTTTTCTATTTGAAAATGTAAAAGGGTTGTATCGCACAAAAAAACATCGTGAATTTTTTGAGACCCTCAAAGAGCAGTTGATAGAACATGGGTACTCTTTACATGAAAAGCTTATCAATGCCCTTGAATATGGTGCGCCTCAGTATCGGGAGAGAATCATCTTACTTGGCTTTAAAAATCCGTCCCTTAGTGATGTTTTTGATTGGTCGGGCAGGAAGTATCCAGAAAAGTCTGCATTTTGCTATAACTGGCCTACAAGAGAACCATTCATGGAGAATAATAAGTCTCCTATGCCAGCATCTCTTCCTGAAGAGCTGACCATAACTCATTGGTTTCGGAAAAATGATGTTGAAAATCATCCTAATGCGAAGCACTGTTTCAAGGCTCGTGCGGGGCTAGCGAGATTTCTTAGCGTTGAAGAAGGTGATGACAGCCGTAAATCATACAAAAGGTTGCATCGTTGGAGGTATTCACCTACGGCTGCATACGGTAACAATGAAGTTCATTTGCATCCAACTAAGCCAAGAAGAATATCTGTTTCTGAAGCGTTAGCAATTCAATCTTTGCCGCGAGAATTTGAACTGCCGTCAGATATGAGCTTATCAAATATGTTTAAGACTGTTGGGAATGGCGTTCCATATGTTGCTGCACTTGGGATCGCTAATTCAATACTAGCACACTTAGGAATAACAAATGAGGCTGACCGCACATAATCTTGTCCGAGAGATCGGCAAACTCCCTCGTGATGTTGAGTACCAATATATCAATGAAAAAAATCAGGGGAAAATTGTTATACATGCAGTGTATGAACCTGAAGGCCCTATAGAATTTAGGCGATATAATCCTGCTAAAGGAGAAACTTTAGCGAGTAAGAAGATCGAATCAATATCGGTCCAAATGTTGTGGCGGCTTGCTAATGCTTTGGCTGAGGATAAGCCTGTAAATATTGATAGAGTTTTTGGTGGTAGCTACAACACTCGTTCAGTTTTGGAAACTCTCCTCGCCCACACTTCTCAATTTTACTGGTGTAAACCCGGGCGGATAGAATTGATAAATACTAGCAAAAGTGTCAAGCCGGGACATAAACATCTGATATATATGCCAGACAATCCCCATGCTCTTGGGGTGACAGCATTTGCTGATGTTAACATGCAAATTTCAGAATTCAATATGGATGTGGTCTATAAAGGAATAGATCTCACAGCTACCCCTCCGCCTGAAAATATGACGATTGAACAAAAGAGAAGGCATGCACAAATACAAATAGCACTTGTCAAGATTGGGCAGCATCTTGGTTTTAGAACTTGGATTGCGGCTAATGACAAAGGTATTGAATATGCTGGTCAGCGTATTGATCAAATGGAAGGTGTTATTGATAGTCTTGCGCAAGAAAGAGTGATTAGTGCATATCCTGAAGCCGCTAGAGCAGCAAGACTAATAGATTGTATTTGGTTCAGAAATGGAAGATTGATGCCTGCAGTTATGGAGGTTGAGCATACTACTGGTGTCACCAGTGGACTAACTAGAATGAAAGGATTTTATGATTTAGGTCCAGCACTGCAAGATGTTAGATGGACCATTGTTGCTCCTGACGAAGATCGTGCCAAAGTAATAGCTGAAGCCAATAGAGAGCAATTTCGAGATATGAATACTCGCTTCTTCTCGTATTCTGCAGTTGAAGAACTTTATTCGTTATGCGAGCGCAGAAAGCCAACTGGTATCACTGAAAAGTTTTTAGATTGTTTCATGGAGCCATGTATACATTGAGCCCAACTGTTAATTTAAAAACTTGGTAAGGGTCATGCTATGAGCCAAGTGCTATTTACTGCATGAGTTTGCATGATCCACCTATAGGCTTTTTTATTGAATCGCCCCAGAGCTGGCACCTTCTCTACCTCTCATGCAGGTGCATGAAAACTCATAGATCAAGCGGGTAGGCGTGGCGGGGCTATGATTGCGCGCGATGGGGGGGAATCGTGTTTTTTATCGCAAAATTCCAGCCTGTCAGGGTGTGATCGTGTTTCGATTCAGGCAAAGCATTAATATTTGATTGGGGGCTGTGGTGGGCTTTTGAGGCGCTTTGATAAGGTATAAAAAAACCGCCATCAGGCGGTTATTGTTTAGTAGCTAGTTTGATTACATGCTTGGTTATCCCAGAGCCATCAAATCAGTTTTGGCCTATCAGTTAATTGGAAATTGATACGGATAAATTGCCGTCTTCAATATCCAATTTATAAGGTTCAAAGCGGATCACTTCTTCCCCTACCCATGTGTTTAGCTCAAGCATTTGGCGCTGCAGGGGCATCAGCTCATTGCGCACAAATACCTTACTGGCTTTGCCTACGTCGCCAAAGCCGCCTGTGTTGTTGGGAATAATCCCCATCATCTGGGGCGGAACGCGGTGAGCGGCTAGCATGTCGTCACGGCTGACATTCTTGATGTTTAGGAATTCATCTTTTGCGGCCACTTCACTCAGTGGGATGATCTGAATACCATCTTTTTTCCCACTGGGCGAATACATAAACAAATTACGAAAGTTGCCAGGTCCTTTCGACTGCTTTAATGCTGCACGGATATTGTCCACATCAGACTGGTTTTGTGCTGGGTCGCTCATATACATGATGAAGCCCGCATGGCTTCCGTTCAGGTAATACTTACGGCGAAATAGGGTGGCGGACTCATTGAGCAGCGCCGACGGGATAGCCGCCAGATATTCTGGTAAACCGTAAAGTTCTTGGTTTAGGTCAGGTTCGAACAAATGAAACACCGAACCCGTTTCAAACGGGTACGGCTGGGTGCTGTAACCATATTGAGCAAACCAATAAGTATCGAGATCGACGCCTCGACGCATGTATTTTGCCAGCGCAGGTTCCAGCGAAAGAGTGCCACCAAGTCGGTTTCTACGTTTTTCCAGATAGGAGTTGCCAAACACCAAATAATCCAAAGCGAAGCGGCTGAATGCTTGCTGGCTAAGTAGCTTATGCGGAATAAAGGTGCTGGTTAGAATATTGCGTTTTACGTAAATGGCCGAACTGTGATGTGTGGCGGAACGGAACGTGCGCGCCAATCCATCAAGACTAATAGGTGGCTCATACCATTGCTCGACGCGGGAACACTCCAGATAATCCAATAATTCACGGCGGTCCAGTACGGGGATCGGGTCGCCAAAAGCAAAAGCTTCTGCCGAAGGTGCCTGATGCGGTGTTGCCAGCGCTTGTTTTTTTGTCTGAGATTTTTTTTTGCTCATTCTGCTGACTCCTGCGGCCATTGGCACATCATCAGCATGTTGAATTGGTCTAGCGTGAAACTATGCTTAATCTCCTCGATTGATAACGTGGATAGCATTCCCGAATCACCATTCTGTGCTTGATAGAGGTCAACTTTATCAGTCCATACGTCACGATGAGCCAAGATGCGCTGATATGCTTCATATGCTCCCTTTTGGTCTGAGGCTGACGTGTAGAATGTGCGCGAGTTGCCCTTATACATTGAGAGTGAGCTGGCCGCGGCAATCATATTTCTAGGGTTGTCAGACCATGCATAATTTGGGACATATACATTCCCATGAAAACTTGAAAGTCTACATTTAGGGCTTAAAAAGGATATTTTTGCGCCATTTGGAAGGACCAAATGCTGTGGGTGGCGACAGGTAATGTTGAATCCTTCCAGTAATCCTTCTAGCTGTGCTTTATATACAAAACCGAAAATGTATGGGAAGGCGATTTGTGCCTGTGCGATCGTTCCCCCTAGAAAAATTTGGTCTTCTCCCGTCGCAATCGCATTTTGAAGTGCTTCAAACGCAAAATAATAATCACAGCCAATCTGACGTGAAGCGGTTATATGGCGAGTTTTATGTTTTTTGGCTTTATGCCAATTAAGCTGATGAGGAAAAAAATGAGGCAAAAGCTGATCAAGTTCAGCTGCATATTTTTTGTTTTGGGCTGTCTGAGTCATTAGAAAATCTCCACAATATTGGTGTTAGTGGCGGTCATGCCTTCCAGCGGTTCATTGTGTAAGGCGTGCATGGTGGCCCACGCCAGATCGGCGTGGCTGGCTTCTTCACTGCGACTGGCTTCATAGGTCGGGCGGTTGCCGCTGGCGGTGACGGATTTACGGATCGCCATAAACGATTGGGCTATGTCGGTGTGTCCGGCGTCGAATTCCAGACGGCGGTGGCTGATCACGTCGTAGGCTTTCAGGACCAGTTCATTTTTTACATTCGGGTTGTAGATAAACTCCCGTGCGGCAGGGAAGAATGCTTTCACATCTTTATATACCCCGTGACCAATACCGGTGGAGTCAATACCTATATAGGTCACGTTGTAGATTTCTGTCAGCTGGCGGATAGATTCTGCCTGTGCGCGAAAGTCCATACCACGCCACTGGAAACGTTCCAGAATGCGAAATTTACCACCGGCTACAAGTGGTGGGGCCATAACAACGCAACCGGCGCTATCACCGTTGGCCGTTCCTTTGGCGGGGTCATAGCCAATCCATACGGGGTTATAACCGAAGGGCCGGATCGCCAGTGGCTGCACGTCGTCCCACACTTCCCAGCTGTCCACCATGCACGCCTGCAGATCGGCCAGCGGAAACACCGAGGCCAGATCGTCGATAAAGTCGCACATCAACAGGTTTTGATATTCTGGCGGGCTGTATTCAAGGCGCAGCTGGTCGAGGTCGAACAGGTTACAACCGCCATTTACCGCATCTTCTACGGTGACAATCTGACGATATTGGCCATCAGGGCAGAGAACGCCGCGCGCCAGATGGTTGTGGGTTAGGTCAATGTCTACACGGTCCGCTTTTGCGCGCCCACGGTTATACAAGGCACCTGACCAAAACGGGTAGGCGCTGTGGGTGAGGCTGGAAGGGGTAGAAAAATAGGTCTGACGCCATTTCTTATGCAACGCCATGCCTGATGCCACTTTGCGTAGCTCTTGGAATTTCGGTATCCAAAAATACTCATCCAGATACAGATTGCCGTGGTAACTCTGCGCGGTGCGAGCGTTAGTGCCGAGAAAATACAGGCAGGCCCCATTGCCCAGCGTCATGGGGTCGCCTTTTAGCTCCACATCCACTTCACGGGCAAACTCAATGATGTACTGCTTAAAGACGTGCGCCTGCGCTTTGCTGGCGGATAAAAAAATCTGATTGCGGCCCGTAGTCAGTGCATCAATCAAGGCTTCACGGGCAAAATAGTAAGTGGCACCTATTTGACGCGATTTAAGCAGGTTACGGATTCGGTGTTTACTTCCCGCATCAAACCAGATCTTTTGATAATCAAACAGGTTGTTATGGAAAATCTGTTCGAGTTTTTCCAGCTGTTCATCACTGAACACGTTCTTTTCAGGCTGCTTGCGTTCGCCGCTGTTTCGGCTACGGATTTTGGGATTCAGATCGGCTTCATTGCCGCCGTTGTTAAATTTACCAATACGGGCGTGGCGCTCTGACTGGCGCGCCAGCAGGTCAATTTCTTTAAAGTCTTTTCCTTCTTTCTGCTCCTTCATAACGAGCTGGCAATAGCGTGCTGCGGTAGTCAGCTGCATCTGATCCAGTGGTCCAATGTCGCCCCACTTGTCACGCTTTTTCCAACTGTGTACGGTTGCAGGCTTCTCTCCCAGCATTTCAGCAATGCGGGCGATGCGTAACCCCTGAAAGTACAGGAACATAGCCTGACGGCGGGGATCGAGGTCAGTTTTTACCGTTGTCGTATTCATACGGCCAGATTACCGACCCAATCACGTCTGCACCGCTGCCGCTGATTGTGCCAGCGTCCCCACAATTCCCCCGCGTTGTCTCCATACCCCCATCACCGCAAACATAGTGGCTCTGATACGTTCACAAGAATGGAGCCTGACAGATGGCAACTAAATCAAAGCGTTTTCGCGTCGGGGTGGAAGGGGCGACGACTGACGGCCGCAAAATCCAGCGCGAATGGCTGACCCAGATGGCGGAAAACTATGACCCAGACGTTTACGGCGCACGGGTTAACGTTGAGCACATCAAATCCTATTCCCCTGATGGTTCATTTGGCCGTTATGGCGATGTCACCGGACTTTTTGCCGAAGAAATTAAAGACGGTGCGCTGGCTGGGCGTATGGCGCTGTATGCCGAAATCGAACCCACGCCGGAGCTGGTCGCACTCAATAAGAAAAGCCAAAAGGTTTACACCTCGATGGAGGTTGATCCCGAGTTTTCAGACTTGGGCTTTGCTTACTTGGTCGGCCTTGCCGTCACCGACGATCCCGCCAGCCTTGGCACCCAGCGCCTGAGCTTTAGCGCCAGCGGTGAAAGCACGTTGGCCCAGCGCAAAGCCAACCCGCATAACCTGTTCACCGTGGCAGAAGAAACCGTGATCGAGTTCGAAGAGGTGGGGGAATCTAAGCCCAACATCTTCAACCGCGTTATGGACATCTTTAGCAAAAAGCAGGTGAGCGACGAAGCCCGCTTTAACAATGTGCATAAGGCGGTAGAGCTGTGCGCGAAGGAAGCGCAGGGAACGGCGGAGCAGGTCACCACGCTATCCGCAGAGGTTGCCAAAGTGGGCGAACTGGAAGAACGGCTGGCGGAGTATGGCCAGAAGTTGGACGACCTGACCACGCGCCTGAGTACCGAAGACGGCAATCAAAACCGCCGTCCATTCTCTGCCGGTGGCAGTCATTCCGCGTCAGAACAAACTAACTGCTAACGGAGCAACATCTGCATGAAAAAGAATACCCGCTTTGCATTTAACGCCTTTCTAAGCCGATTGGCGGAACTCAACGGTGTGGCAATGGACGATCTGTCCGCCAAGTTCACCGTAGAGCCGACGGTAAACCAGACGCTTGAGGATGAGATCCAGCAGTCTGCCGCCTTCCTGACGTTGGTCAATGTCGTCCCTGTGCCGGAACAATCGGGCCAGCTGCTCGGTCTGGGCGTCGGGACCACCATTGCAGGCACCACCAATACCGCAGACAAAGAGCGTGAACCCACCGACCCGACGGCGTTCAGTGATATTGAGTACAAGTGCGAGCAGACCAATTTCGACACCGCGCTGACTTACGCCAAATTGGACATGTGGGCCAAGTTCCAAGACTTCCAACTGCGTATCCGTAACGCCATTATCAAGCGTCAGGCACTGGACCGCATCATGATCGGGTTTAACGGCTTGAAGCGCGAAAAGACCTCTAACCGCGCAGTCAATACCATGCTGCAGGATGTGAACGTGGGCTGGCTGGAAAAGATCCGCAAAGACGCACCGGCGCACGTCATGGCGGGCGTGACGGGCGAAGATGGCAGCGTGAAGAATGTTATCAATGTAGGTAAAGGTGGCGCATATGCCAACCTTGACGCGCTGGTGATGAACGCCGTTGATGAGATTATCGATCCGGTTTATCAGGATGATGATGGTCTGGTGGTGATTTGTGGCCGTGCTCTGCTTGCTGACAAGTATTTTCCGCTGGTCAACAAAGAGCAGGAAAACAGTGAAGCGCTAGCCGCAGATATGATCATTAGCCAGAAACGCATGGGCGGTCTGCAAGCGGTACGTGCGCCGTACTTCCCGCCGAATGCGTTGATGATCACCCGACTGGATAATCTGTCTATCTACTGGCAAGAAGACACCCGCCGCCGCTCGGTGATTGATAATCCAAAACGTGACCGTATCGAAAACCTTGAATCGGTCAACGAAGCCTATGTGGTTGAGGATTACCGCTGCGTGGCGCTGATTGAAAATATCGTGATGGGACCGGTGGAAGTGCCAGCACCTAGCGCCGCAATGATGTCTGCTGATGTTCAAAGCGTAGAGGGCGTTGATTCCGCAAAATTGGCTGATGCCATCATGTTGCTGGCGGAAAAACTGGGTGGTGATAAAGCCGACGCGGTGACCGGTGGCGCTGTTCAGGAAGCGGCCTCCCTGCCAGCGGAAGAGCCAACCCCAACCGACAAAGCCGCAAAGTCTGACGGCAAGAAGGCGTAAATCATGTTGAGTCCTGCACGGCGACATGTGATGCGTGTTCAGGCTGAGGAGTCCGCCCAATTGGGCGGCTCCACGCTCCGTAATTTATCAGCCTACAACCAAATGTTGCTCAAACTTGAAGAGGACAAGCGCCGGTTAAAGCGGGTGCAGTCCACTATGCGCAAGGCCGAAATCAAACGCGAACTTTTACCCTATTACCAACCTTGGGTGGCGGGCGCGTTGAAGAGCGGAAAAGGGGCGCAGGATGATGTGCTAATGAACGTCATGATCTGGCGGGTGGATGCCGGTGATTTTAGTGGCGCATTAGACATTGCCGATTATGCCCTTAAACACGGTTTGGTTATGCCATCGCTCTATAACCGACAAACGGCGTGCGCCGTGGCCGAGGAAATCGCTGACGCCATGACAAAAAACTATGCCGCCAAGCAGCCGGTGGACGTGGCACTTATCCAGCGCACGCTGGAAATCACAGACGCGCATGACATGCCCGACCAAGTCCGCGCCAAACTTCACAAAATTCTGGCCTATGGTCTACGCGATAACAATCAGCCGGTGTTGGCTTATCACCATATCAGTAAAGCGTTCCTGTTCGATAAGAACTGTGGCGTGAAAAAGGATATGGAACAACTAGAGCGGATTGCCCGCCAAGCCAACAACGGATAACCGAACGTGCCCACGCGCGAGGCGGCACGGGATGGCGACAGGCGATAGCCTCATCAAAATCCCGTCCACCGCCTACCCATTCAGAGGACAACAGCATGGATTTTGTTTCACCGGAAAAGCCAGACAGTAAGGCGGGGATTATCACCAATACCCCGTTTTGGCCGGATGTCGATCTGGAGCATTACCGGTTAGCCATGCGCACCGATGGTGTCGTGACTAATGAGCGCCTGAAAGAAGCGGCACTGTCTGCCATCTGTGAAACCAACGCCGAGCTGGCTTTATACAAAGAACGCCAGCAGCTATTGGGTTTTGCCAATCTGGTGGATGTACCTGCGGCGACCATCGGCGGATTTAGTGAACTCACATACTGGTATCGGCGCGCGGTGTATTGCCGCACCAAAGCCAATTTAACCGAGCGTTATCCCGATATTGACACCACCAAATCAGGCAGCAAACGCGCCGAAGACATGGTGTCTAGCATTGATGAGCTTTGGCGAGATGCCCAGTGGGCGGTCCAACGTCTGCAGGGTAAGGCCCACATTACGGTGGAGCTTATCTAATGCGCGTGCGAGCCATGCAATACGACACGGTGGATGCGGTGTGTTGGCGGTACTACGGGCGCACACAGGGCATGACGGAAATTGTGCTGGCTGCAAATCCGCAACTTGCCGAGGTCGGGCCTTTTTTACCCCACGGGATGGAGATCGAACTGCCGGATGTGGTGTCCGTGCCGACGACGCAAACCGTGCAGCTATGGGACTAACAGATGGAAAAAATCACCACGTTTATTTCCTATTGCCTCGCGGTGTTTTTGGCATGGCTCGGCGGGCTGAATGTGCAAGAGGTGGCCTTTCTGTCCGGTACGGTGCTGGGGTTTGGCACCTTCTTTGTCAATTGGTACTACCGGCGCAAAACCTTTCAGCTTTTCAAAGATAAGACCGACGCACTGAGTAAGGATATTTATGAACAGCTCAACCGTTAAACGCTGCGCCGTGGGAGCCATTCTGGCACTGGTTGCTTTGGTATCTGGCTCCCAGCATTTGAAGGTGTCAGACGATGGTTTGCGGCTGATTGCCGATTTTGAAGGGTGCCGCCTGACGCCTTACCAGTGCAGCGCCGGTGTGTGGACCAATGGCATTGGACACACGGCGGGCGTGACCGCAAGGAGCGTTATCACCGAACGGCAGGCGGCGGAAAATCTGGTGGCCGACGTTGCCAAAACTGAACGGGCAATTGATCGCTGTATGGCGGTCAATATGCCCCAGCCGGTCTATGACGCCGTGGTGAGTTTTGGCTTTAACGTTGGCACTGCAGCCGCGTGTCGTTCAACGCTGGCGTATTTCATTAATGGGCGAGACTGGCGGCGCGCCTGTGCGCAGTTACCGCGCTGGATCTACGTTAATGGCGTTAAAAATAAAGGGCTAGAGAACCGCCGCGCGCGGGAGCTAGCACACTGCATGAAAGGGGTAACACAATGACCAACTCAATGAGTTTTACGTTTGTAATTTATATCTGTCTGATGCTCACACTGGTTTATGGTGCATTAAACCCTGACGGGAATGTGATCAATGTAGCGGTGGTGTGCGTATGGGGAATGACCTTGATGGCTTTGTTTATCGCGTTTATGACCGTGATAAGTCTCATTGGTGCCAGCGTGTTACCTGATGATAAAAAAAGGGTGACTATTGAAAAGGTTGTAGCTGCATTCAATCAAAAGCGGCCCATGTTATTCCGTTGGATGTCAGCGGTATTTCCTCTGGTTGTAGTGGTTTGCATGGCTTTTTCTGGATGGTTAATAACAGCCTTGTGTTATCTGGTTGGTTTAGTCGTGGTCAAAGTGATCAAAGCCATGGTGCTGGAGTATGGCAAATCATGCGCTGGTTAGTTGGCTTGTGTATCGGCGTACTTGCGTTGATTGTGTGGCGGCTGGATGTCGCCATGACCACCGTTAGTTTTCAAAAACAGCAATTAACGCGATTAGAGCAATCATTGGCTGATAAAAATGGACAACTGACGGCTATTAACCTAATGGCGCAAGCCAATGATCGCTATCAGGTGAGGTTGCAGCAACAGGTCGATGCGTTGAGCGTCGCACTGACAACCAAAGACAAGCGGATTAAGGAACTCATCAATGAAAATGTGGAACTTAAAAGCTGGGCTGATACTCCTTTGCCTGCTGACATTAGCCGGTTGCAACAGCGGCCCGCCATTATCGGGGCCGCAGGTTATCACGCTTACCTGTCCGACAGTGACGCGCTGCCAGCTACCCGCCAGAGCGCCAAAGACTAACGGTGATTTGCGTGACGATGGTGATGCTGCAGAGGCCGCTTGGGCTGTCTGTGCCGCTAAGGTTGATATGATTGTGGACTGTCAGGAAAACCACCATGAAAAAGCCAGAGTCTTTACGTCAGGCGCTGAATAAGTCAGTGCCGTTTATTGCAAATAATCCTGAATGCCTGAGTATTTTTATTGATAGCGGCAGCGTTGTTTCAACGTTGGCTGCATCGTTATCGTTTGAATATCGCTATACGCTGAACGTGATTGTTATGAACTTTGCCGGAGACCAAAACCTGCTGATGGCCCCGATACTGGGATGGTTAACCCAACATCAACCGGACATTTTGGCTAATCCAGAACGCCGTGAAGATGGTTTTACCTTTGAGGCGGATATTCTCAATAACACGACCAGTGATATCAGTATTGATCTCAAGCTAACCGAGCGGGTGATCATCAAAGAGGAAAACGGCCAAATGGTCGTCGAGGCCGTCGGTGAACCAAACCCTGCAGATCCTGACGAGTGGGGCTGGCAATGAGTGATTTTATTCAGTTAGAAGACTGGATGCTGGGGCTGCTGGAGAAGTTCACCCCCGCACAGCGCCGCAAGCTGACCCAGCAATGGGCGCGAACGCTGCGCCAGTCTCAACAAAAGCGTATCCAGCAACAGCGAAACCCCGACGGTTCACCCTATGAGGCACGTAAGCCGCAAAAGCGTGATAAAAAAGGGCGAGTTAAGCGCAAGATGTTCACCAAAATCCGCACGGCGCGTTATCTGAAAACTAAAGCCACACTCGATATGGCTGAGGTGAGTTTTAGTAATAACCGCATAGAGAAGATAGCCACCACGCATCAGTTAGGTCTACGTGAAAGACTTGGTAAGCGAGGCCCTGTGGTTAAATATCCACAACGAAAGCTACTTGGAATGACGGAAATAGATATTGGGCGCGTAGGTGATGAGTTAATTAACTACCTAAGCGAACATTAAGCTCGTGGCTCTCATTGTGCTGTAAATCAAACAATCCCCCAGTAATGCGCATGCCATCGTCCTGATGGCACGCTATCCCCATGAACACACAAATCACCGAACTCCTACGCCTACTACGCAACATGATCCGCACCGGCTGCATTATTGAAGTCGATGCGGATAAATGGCTGTGCCGTGTAGCTACCGGAGAAAACCAAACTGGCTGGATACCGTGGCTGACGATGCGCGCGGGAGCTGCGCGCACATGGTGGAAACCATCAATTGGGGAGCAGGTGCTATTGCTTGCCATTGGGGGCGAACTGACCACAGCCTTTGCGCTACCTGCTATCTATTCCGATGAAAACCCGTCGCCGTCCCAATCTGAAAATGCGTTGGTGGTGACGTTCCCTGATGGTGCCCATTTCGAATATGACCCTGAGAGCAGCAAATTATTGATAAGCGGTATCAAGCAGTTGGTGCTGGCCGCGTCAGAAGAGGTCTTTTTTGATACGCCAAAAGTGCGTTGTGCCACCTTGCTGGAAACCCCGCAAATGTCTGTCACTAAAGGCGGAACCATGAGCGGGAATATTACTCACAGCAGCGGCAAACTTTCATCTAACGGTGTTGTAGTCGATGCGCATAAACACGACGGCGTGAAGTCGGGCGGGGATACATCTGGGGGACCAGTGAAATGAAATATCTGGGTATGAATCAGCTAACCGGTAAACGTATTACTGAGCTGGAGCATATACGGCAATCCGTGCGGGATATTTTGGTGACCCCCGTGGGTTCTCGTCTTGCGCGTCGTGAATATGGCTCGTTATTGCCAGAGCTCATCGACTGGCCGCAAAACGACGCGGTCAAGCTGCAGGTAATGGCCGCGAGCTATACCGCCATTAGCCGCTGGGAGCCACGCATTCAGCTGCAACGTATCCAAATTAATACGGAAATGAATGGCGTAATGACCGTTGAATTGTCGGGTGTGCGAACCGATGGCAGTCCCGCCAGTCTGTCTATTTCACTGGGAGAAAATACCTGATGGCGTCCGTTGATTTGTCGCAGCTGCCCGCCCCTAATGTGGTTGAGGCGCTGGATTTTGAAACCTTACTGGATGAGCGCAAAAACTATCTGGTGTCATTGTACCCACTTGATGAGCAGGACGCTGTGCGGCGCACATTGCAGCTGGAATCCGAGCCTATCGTTAAGCTGCTGCAGGAAAATGCCTATCGTGAATTACTGCTGCGTCAACGGGTTAATGAGGCTGCACAGGCGGTTATGGTGGCGTATGCGCTTGGCGGTGACTTAGATCAGCTTGCCGCCAACAACGATGTGACTCGCTTGGTGGTGACGCCTGCTGACACGGACACCATTCCGCCGGTGGATGCGGTGATGGAATCCGATACCGATTTACGCGCCCGCATTCCTGCTGCCTTTGAAGGGCTATCCGTTGCGGGGCCAGCGGCGTCTTATCAGTATCACGCCTTGAGTGCTGACGGGCGGGTGGCCGATGTGAGTGCCATTAGTCCCGAACCCGCGCAGGTGGTGGTCACCGTGTTGGCGCGTGCGGGGGACGGTCAGGCAGATGCCGAATTATTGGCTGTGGTCAAAAATGCCCTGAATGATGAGAACGTGCGCCCCGTGGCGGATCGCTTGACCGTTCAGTCTGCACAGATTGTTTCCTACTCCGTCAGCGCGGTGTTGTATGTCTATCAGGGGCCGGAGTCTGAACCTATTCTTGCCGCTGCCAAAGCCAGCCTGAAAAACTACATCAGTACCCAGCGGCGGTTGGGACGTGACATCCGCATCTCAGCCTTGCACGCCGCGTTACATGTTGAGGGTGTGCAGCGTGTCGAACTTACTGAGCCCAAGCAGGATGTGATCCTAGATAAGACACAGGCGGCATATTGTACCGATTGGAGTGTGACGATTGGGGGATCTGATGAATGAACCTAGTCTGCTGCCGTCGGGAGCTTCAACGCTAGAACGTCGGTTGGCGCAGACCTGCAAAGGGATTAGTGATCTGCAGGTGCCACTGCGTGACTTGTGGAACCCCAGAACCTGCCCCATTGAATTTTTACCTTATCTCGCATGGTCCCGATCTGTTGACCGTTGGGATGAGCACTGGCCGGAGGAGACCAAACGGCAAGTGGTGGCCGATGCGTTTTATATCCATAGCCGAAAAGGCACCATCAGCGCCATTCGACGCGTGGTTGAACCTTTGGGCTATCTGATTAACGTCAGCGAGTGGTGGGAAAACAATGATCCTGCAGGCACATTCCGGCTGGATATCGGGGTGTTGGAAAGTGGCATTGACGAGGCGATGTATCAGGAAATGGAACGCCTGATTGCCGATGCTAAGCCGGTCAGTCGTCACCTGATAGGGTTGACGATTATTCAAGACGTGGCGGGCTATGCCTATACCGGTGCCGCCGTATACGACGGCGACATTATCACCGTTTATCCTGACGAAGAGAGCTAACCCGATGGGACAAAAATATAAAGCAGTACTGACCAAAATCGGCGCGGCCAAGATTGCCGCCGCCACCGCTGGCGGGACAAAAATCAATCTCACCCACATGGCCGTAGGGGATGGCGGAGGTTCATTGCCCACGCCTGATCCAGCACAAACCAAGCTGATTGCAGAAAAGCACCGCGCCGCGCTCAACAAAGTGATCGTCGACCCGAAGAAAAAAAATTATTTGGTGGCCGAGTTGGTGATCCCGCCGGAAGTTGGCGGATTTTGGATGCGTGAGCTGGGGCTGTATGACGATACTGGCGCGCTGATTGCGGTCAGTAATATGGCCGAGAGTTATAAGCCGTTGTTATCCGAGGGCTCAGGCCGTGCGCAGACCCTGCGCATGGTGGTGATTGTCAGCGATATGGACACGGTGAGTTTGCTTATTGATAGCTCGACCGTGCTGGCAACACAGGAATACGTTGACGATAAATTGCTGGAGCATGAGCAATCTCGCCGCCATCCTGACGCCACGCTCAAAGAAAAGGGTTTTACCCAACTGAGCAGCGCGACCAATAGCACCAGCGAGACATTAGCCGCCACGCCGAAAGCCGTCAAAGCGGCTTATGACTTGGCAAACGGCAAATACACCGCGCAGGATGCGACCACGAACCAAAAGGGGATTGTTCAGCTAAGCAGTGCCATCAATAGCGCCAGTGAGACATTAGCCGCTACGCCGAAAGCGGTTAAAGCCGCTTATGACAAAGCGGCCGAGGCTGACAAAAACGCCAAAACCGCCGACGAAAATGCGGGAAAGGCCAACGAGAATGCTAATTCGCGCCTAGAAAAAGATAAGAATCTGTCTGACCTGAGCGATAAACCGCTGGCACGCAAGAATTTAGCGCTTGGCACAGCTGCAACTTCCAACGTTCAAAAATCTATTACGGATAATACCCCTAATGCATTGATGATAAATGGCGCGTGGGGGGTGGGGGCTAGCGGTGTGGGTATGGTGGATAGCGATATTTTATCGCCAACCAGTATTGGCAATACCTTTTTTAACCAAGGTGGCGGCGCTGCAAATAGTCATTTTGGCGGTTATGGAACGGGCATTCACTTATCGTATGGTTCGAACGGTGATAACAAACAGAGATTAACCGCCAACCTCTTTGTTGATTCTGCAGGGAACTTATCCGTTGAATGGCTAGCGGTGAACAAAAGCGATGGTGCTATTGTCGTTAAGCGTATTCAAAAACTTTATGGACCATTAAATAAACCCTCGGCAAGTGATATTCGAGCATTTCCAGACAATGGCATTCTACCAACAGGAACGAACCTAAATACACTTACAGGGACAAAACAGGGGTTCTACTTTCAATCAACAAATTCAAATGCCACAACTGCATTAAATTACCCTGTCAATTCAGCCGGTAGCTTATGCGTTATGAGAAATGGTGCAAATGGTAATGACGGTTGCACTCAAGAATACCGACCTTATAACAGCTCTGTCGTCTTCAGTCGTATCTACGATGTAGCCTCAAACAAATGGTCGGTGTGGGATTATATCTACAGCAAAAATAATCCCCCTAGCGCAAGTGCGGTAGGGGCGCTACCTATTGGTGGTGGCACCCTTAATGGAAATCTGACTGTGAAAAATACATTACAGGTCGGTGGTGTTGGAAATGCTGCGATAAATATTGGTGATAACGATTCAGGCTTGCGCAGCTCTGTCGATGGTCAAGTGGATTTATATGCTAATGGCCGAATGTATGGCTATTGGAACACGACAACGTTGGGATTTGCAGGCCAGATGATACCTAGCAATTACAACAATTTTGATGCGCGGTATATCAACAACCTACAGATGGGTGCCGAAGAATATAAAGATATTCCTTACCCCGGACAAGCCAGTATTCCTTTAGGCGCGTGTATCACCGCCATCGTGGGAACCACTAAACCCACGGGCGGCGGTGTTGGTTTTTATATTTCTCGGGTTTATTTCCGTCGTATCCAAAAATATATCGGCGGGTCTTGGAAAAACATTGCGTAAGGGGAAAGGCTGCATGATTTATAAAAATTTCACACTGTGCGAAACAGAACGTGCCGAGGATGGCGCGCTGCATCTCCAGTCTGAGGACGGTCAAGATTGGTATGATGTGCGTGAAAAGTTAGGCGCGGAAAAGCTAAAAATTGCCTATCAAGCGGATGGGGTTATCCGTCAGCAAAGCTACAACGCGGTCGAGTTATTCCCTGAAAATCTTTCTATTGCGGAAGTGAGCAAAAAAGCGATTCCAAAAGATTTTCCCGATCGGCTCGACGGTAATTGGATTTTTGACGGTAAGAAGATAGCGCCTCGCGTGGTGCCTGAATCTGAATTGCTCGCTCAGGCCGAAGAAACCCGCGCGCAGCTTATGGCCGAAGCCAATCAAAAAATCACGCCGTTACAGGATGCGGTTGATTTAGGAATGGCAACAGAAGCGGAAGAAGCCAGTCTGACGGCATGGCGTACATATCGAGTGTTACTGAGTCGGGTCGATACGTCAGCGGCACCTGTTGTGGCTTGGCCGGAACTCCCCGCAGTGTGATCCCTTTGGGTATTGTGCCAACGTTGTCACAATGCCCACTGCATGATTCTTTTTCCCCTCTCTTTCACCATAGCGGAACACCTGAACAGGAGATCCGCTTTATGGCTCAAGATTATCACCACGGTGTACGTGTCCAAGAAATTAACGAAGGCGCGCGCACCATCACTACTGTCAGTACGGCCATCATTGGGATGGTTTGCACTGGCGACGATGCGGACCAAACCGCGTTCCCCCTCAATAAGCCCGTGCTTATCACGGATGTATTAACCGCAATCGGTAAAGCAGGCACCACCGGCACACTGGCGCAATCCTTGGATGCGATTGCGGACCAGTGTAAGCCCGTTGTGGTGGTGGTTCGTGTAGAGCAGGGAGAAACCGAAGCGGAAACCACGACCAATATTATTGGCTCGGTCACCGCAGAAGGTAAGAAAACCGGACTAAAAGCGTTATTGGCCGCGCAGGCTCAGTTGGGCGTTAAACCGCGCATTCTAGGTGTTCCCGCACATGATACACAGGCCGTTGCCACCGAGCTGGCCGCGATTGCGCAGCAACTGCGTGGCTTTGCTTATGTGAGCGCCTATGGCTGCAAAACCATCGAAGAAGTGATCACCTATCGTGAGAATTTCAGCCAGCGTGAGCTGATGCTGATCTGGCCGGACTTTATCAGTTGGGACACGGTGACCAATGCCGATACCACCGCTTTTGCGACGGCGCGCGCGTTGGGACTGCGAGCCAAAATTGACGAGGAGACAGGCTGGCATAAATCCCTGTCTAACGTCGGCGTGAACGGCGTCACCGGTCTATCCGCAGATGTGTTTTGGGATTTGCAAGATCCTGCCACCGAAGCTGGATTACTCAACCAGAACGACATCACCACGCTTATCCGCAAAGATGGCTTTCGTTTTTGGGGTTCCCGCTGCTGCTCGGACGAACCGCTGTTTGCCTTTGAATGTTACACCCGTACCGCACAGGTGTTGGCTGACACGATGGCCGAAGCCCATATGTGGGCGATTGATAAGCCGCTGACGCCATCGCTGGTGCGCGACATTATCGAGGGCATTAACGCCAAACTGCGTGAAATGGTCTCTGGGGGGTATCTGCTGGGTGGGCGTTGCTATCTCGATCCTGATAGTAATACCAAAGAAACCCTAAAGGCGGGCAAGCTGTTGCTGGATTACGACTACACCCCCGTCCCTCCGCTGGAAAACCTGATGTTACGCCAGCGTATCACTGACTCGTACCTGATGGATTTCACATCAAAGGTGAAGGCATAAGGCTAAGGGGAACGACCAATGGCATTACCTCGTAAGTTTAAGTATCTGAATATGTTTAGCGATGGCATCAACTGGATGGGGATTGTGGAATCTTTCACCCTGCCAAAGCTGACCCGTAAGTTTGAAAAATACCGTGGTGGCGGCATGAACGGCTCGGCGGATGTTGATCTGGGTCTGGATGATGGTGCGCTGGAGTGTGAATTTACGCTGGGCGGCACGGAGTCGCTGCTGTTTAAACAGTGGGGCGCAGCAAAGGCGGACGCGGTGATGCTGCGTTTTACCGGCTCCATTCAGCGCGATGATTCCGCCGAAGTGCAGGCCGTCGAAGTGGTGGTGCGTGGACGCCATAAAGAAATTGATGGTGGTGATACCAAGCAGGGCGACAGCTCAACGACCAAAGTCAGTTTCTCACCGACGTATTACAAATTAACGATTAACGGCGAAGAGCTGATCGAAATTGACACTATCAACATGATTGAGCGTGCAAACGGTGTTGATTTGTTAGAAGCACACCGCGCGGCTATTGGCCTCTAATTAAGTTCAATGTGCGCGGTTGTCACCGCGCTAACCCAATAAAACAGGTATCACTATGACAACGAAGAAGAACGACGCGGCGCAGCCGGTGACTGTAGATATTGCCACCGGAGAAGTGACCGAAAAAACCGTGGATTTAGATACGCCCATTCAACGTGGAAACACCACTATCACGCAGATTGTGGTGCGCAAACCGCAGTCGGGGGCATTGCGCGGTTGCCGTCTGCAAGCGCTGATGGAAATGGATGTGGACAACATGACGCTGGTTTTGCCGCGTGTGACAACGCCTGCGCTCACTCGCGCCGAAGTCCTGATGCTCGATCCGGCGGACTTGATCACATTGAGTACGGAGGTGGTGCTTTTTTTGCTGCCGAATCGGGTGAAGTCCGATATCCCGACAGCTTAATGGTGGAAGATTTGGTGGCGGACGTTGCCACTATTTTCCACTGGTCACCTGCCGTCACTGACGACATGTCACTGCCTGAACTGCTGGAGTGGCGGCACCGAGCTATTTTACGCAGTGGTGCGAGTGATGAGTGATAAAAATTTGCGGCTGCAGGTGGTCCTCAATGCCGTTGATAAACTAACCCGACCTTTCAAAATGGCACAGGCCAGCACGCGAGCGCTGGCCCAAGATGTCAAAAACTCCCGTGATGCGCTCAAGCGGCTTGATGAAGCCGGTCAAAAACTCACGTCATTTAATGCGCTATCCAATGCCGTCCGTCAGACGGGCAACGAATTAGAACAGGCCAAGTTGAAAGCGCAGATGATGACGCGTGAGCTGTCCCAACTGGAAAACCCGACCAAGAAACAGACGCAGGCGCTAGAGGCACAGTGGCGTGCGGTGACCAAACTGGAGACTAAGCAGCGTGAAAGTGTGGCTCAAATGGGAAAGGCGCGTGCTGAACTTTATCGCATGGGTATTTCGGCCAAAAGTGGTGAACAAGCCACGGCGCGGATCACGTCTGAAACTGAACGCTACAACGCAAAGCTAAAAGAACAGGAACGGTTGCTAAAACGCGCCGGAGAACAACAGCGCAAACTCTCTGCAGCTAAGGCCCAATACGGCAAAACGCTGGACATGCGCAACCGGATTGCCGGTGCGGGAGCAACATCGACGGCGGCAGGGTTAGCCATCGGTGCGCCGGTTCTTGGGGCGGTAAAAAGTTACAGCCAGATTGAGGACGCTATGAAAGGCGTCGCCAAGCAGGTCAATGCTCTATTGGACGATAAAGGGGGGCGTACGGCGCAGTATTACGAACTGCAAAAAGACATCCAGCGCCTAAGTGAAACACTGCCAATGGCGAACGGGGCAGCTGATATTGCCGCGTTGGTGGAAGGTGGCGCGCGTATGGGGGTCACTAACGACAGCGACCCGTGGGCGAAGCAGAAAAAAGACCTATTAAACTTTGCCGCTGTATCCGCAAAGGCATCCAAAGCCT
>NZ_KV824214.1:99803-140728 GCF_001816025.1 Hafnia sp. HMSC23F03 | reverse complement strand
TGAAATGCCCGCCGACCAGTTAGCGGAAGATCTCGGCAAGATTGCGTTTCTGTACAAAATCCCTATCAGCAATTTAGAAGAGCTGGGCGACACGCTCAACTATCTGGACGATAACGCGCAATCTAAAGGCGCGGACATCATCAACGTGATGCAGCGCATGGGCGATATTGCCGACAAGATGGATTACAAGCAGGCGGCAGCGTTGGGATCGACATTCCTTTCCCTAGGTGCTGCGCCAGAGGTGGCGGCATCAGCGAGTAAGGCAATGGTACGTGAATTGGGGATCGCGTCCATGCAGAGCAAACGCTTTATTGAGGGGATGAATACGCTGGGCCTGAATGCGAATAAATTGGAAAAAGGGATTGCCCATAATGCGGTAGCGACCATTCAGGATGTGTTGGGGCGCATCAAGGGATTGTCAAAAGAGAAACAGCTCAGTGTGATGACGCAGCTGTTTGGCAAAGAGTTTGGCGACGATGCGCAGAAGCTGGGGCTAAACATTGATGAATTTATTCGCCAGCTCGGCCTAACGCAGAAATCAGGGGCCAAAGGTTCAATGCAGCGTGAGTCTGACATTGATAAAAATTCTCTCTCTTCCCAGTTCTTACTGTTGCAAACCGGCGTCAAAAACACCTTTGCTTCACTGGGTGAAACGTTGCGTGATCCACTTCTAGAAGTGATCGACCTAGCAAAGCGTGCCACCGGTGCCTTTCGTCGTTTTGTTGAAGAAAACCCACGGCTGGCTGGAGGGCTAGTGAAAACCGCAGCCGGTGCTGCCTTGCTTTTAGCTGGGTTTGGTGGGCTAGCCATTACGTTGGCGGGGTTACTGGGGCCCTATGCTGTTTTACGTTTCGGGCTAAGTTTACTGGGGATGAAGCTGCCAAGCATTATTGGTCTATTGGGGGGGCTAGCTAAAGCCTTTCGTTTTGTTGGTACGGCGGTGTTGTGGTTAGGGCGAGCGATGTTAGCTAACCCCCTGCTAGCTATTCTGGCGGGCATTGCAATGGCCGCAATTTATATCTGGCAGAACTGGGACACGTTGGGACCCAAAATCAAGGCGCTATGGGCCAGTATTAGCCAATGGACAAGTGAAACATGGAACGCCATCACGTTGTTTATCGCGAATAAATGGGCGGAAATTGTGGCCGGTGTACAAGCGCTACCTGCGCAGTTTGTCGAGGCTGGCCGCAATATGATCGACAGCCTGATGGCGGGAATTAATGAGAAGTGGGAAACCCTGAAAGCCAAACTGACATCGTTATCCAACTATCTGCCTGATTGGATGAAATCAGATAAAGCAGTGGGACCGGTGAGCGGGGCGCATGGTGCGCCAATCCCGAGTCCGTCGGGGCTGGGCTTTGCGGGAATGTATGACAGTGGTGGCACCATTCCATCAGGTCAGTTTGGCATCGTTGGCGAGCGTGGGCCTGAATTGGTTAACGGCCCAGCGCGTGTTACAGGGCGAAAACAAACGGCGGTTATGGCGGCAGTGGCTGCGCTAGGGATGAGTGCGGTTGTTCCTGCGGCAGCTGCGCCTCTTCATCCGTTCAGTCTACCGGCGGCAGAGTATCGGTCTGCGCCGGTGGTAGCGGTCAAGGCGGCCACGACATCATCGGCGGCGGGTAATCACACCGAGATCCATATTCATGCCGCACCAAATCAATCGCCGCAGGATATTGCACGCATGGTGATGCAGGCAATGGATGAACGGGAACGTAAAGAGCAGGCGCGAGCGCGTAGTGGATTTAGTGACAGGGGGATATTCTGATGATGCTAACGCTGGGATTATTTGTGTTTATGTTGCAAACGGTGCCTTATCAGGAGCTACAGCTGCAAAAGGCATGGCGTCACGCGACGAATAGCCGAGTGGGTCTGCGTCCCTCGTCGCAGTTTTTGGGGCCGGATACTGACACCGTGACGCTGACAGGGCAGCTATTCCCAGCCTTAACCGGTGGGCGGCTCTCAATGCTTACACTTGAGATGATGGCGGAAACCGGCAAGGCGTGGTCTTTGCTGGATGGTGCGGGAACGATTTACGGTATGTTCGTGATCGAGAGTATTAACCAAACTAAAAAGGTTTTCTTTCGTGACGGCTCGGCGCGCCAGATTGAGTTCACCATTACGTTAAAGCGCGTGGATGAATCACTGGCTGAAATGTTTGGCGATCTGGGTGACCAGCTTAATCAGATGAAAGACAGTGCAAAGGATGCACTAAGCGGGATGTTGTCATGATCGCACCGGACTGGGTAAGCGGGCAGGATAATGCACCCGCATTTAGTTTGAAGATGGATGGCAATGACATCACGGCAAAAATTGAAAAGCGCCTGATGTCCCTGACACTAACAGATAACCGTGGCTTTGAAGCTGACCAGTTGGATATTGAGCTGGACGATACCGACGGCGCGCTAGCGTTACCGCGCCGTGGTGTTGGATTAACGCTCTCTCTTGGATGGAAAGGCAAACCGTTAACCCCCAAAGGCTTATTTGTGGTGGATGAGATCGAGCATTCCGGTGCGCCGGATAAGCTGACCCTGCGTGCGCGTAGTGCCGACTTTCGGGACACCCTAAATATCCAACGCGAGGCCTCGTACCACGACAAAACGCTGGGCGATATCGTGACGACCATTGCCAAGCGCAACAAGCTGGACGTGGCATTGGATAGCACGCTGGAGAAGGTAAAAATCCCCCATGTCGATCAAACCAATGAATCAGACGGCAGTTTTTTGACGAGATTGGCAAAACAAGAAGGCGCTGTGGCCTCGGTGAAAGGGGGAAAGTTGCTGTTTATTCGCCAAGGACAGGGCAGAACGGCCAGTGGAAAACCTATCCCTGCAGTCACTATCGTGCGCGGTGATGGTGACCAACACCGCTTTGGATTGGCTGATCGTGGGGCTTATACCGGCGTTACTGCGAGCTGGTTAAATACGCGAGAGCCAAAGAAAAAAGAGCAGGTAGCGGTCAAGCGTAAACGTAAAACCAAAAGTAAGGCCAAACCTAAAGAGCCGGAGGCTAAGCAAGGGGATTACTTGATGGGAACCGAAGGCAATGTGTTGGTGTTGGGCCATACCTATGCCAATAAGGGGAACGCTGAGAGAGCGGCAAAGGCAGCATGGCAAAAGTTGCAGTGCGGGGTGGCAACATTTTCTATCCAGTTGGCCCGTGGCCGTGCCGAGTTATACCCAGAAATGCCGGTTAAGGTTCAGGGATTCAAAGCGGAAATCGACGCAGCGGACTGGCTGCTAACGACGGTCACCCATTCTTTAAGCGGTGGCGGGTACACAACGGCGCTAGAGCTGGAAGTGAAGATTGATGATCTAGATATGGAATAGATATGTCCCATTTTGTGATTATGGTTTAAAATTATTCACAATTGGGATTTGTTTGGGGGAGCTATCATGATGAATTGTCCACTATGCGGGTGTCCAGCACATACGCGAAGCAGTTTTACCGTCACTAGCGAAACTAAAGAACGCTATCACCAGTGCACAAATATCAATTGTAGCCTGACATTTGTTTCTCATGAAACGGTGGTTAGGCTCATATCTAAACCGCAACTAATAAATATGGTTGAGCCGCATCCAGCTAAAAATGGTCAGTCAGTTTTAGCCTTTTAACCCTCTTTGATTCTTATTTTTGCCCACTGTTGAGTGGGTTTTTTTTTGCACGTAAGTAGAAATGGAGCAGATAGAAAAAAATGTGCTGCCATTTTGCTGCCAATTAGGTATTAGAAACAAAAAAGCCACTTCGCAGGAAGTGGCCTAAATGACTGAATCTAAAGCTAAAATTTGGTGGCCCCTGCTGGACTTGAACCAGCGACCAAGCGATTATGAGTCGCCTGCTCTAACCACTGAGCTAAGGGGCCGAGTGGCGGGGATTATAGAGTAAAAGAGGGCATGAGATCCAGTGGCTTTGTTGTGGTTGCGGTTTTTTTGCGCATAGCTAGATCGTTGTAATTTCTGTAAGATTTTAATCATTCTGAAATTGAATAGGATGTAAGACAGATGATTCAGGACATAATAGCTCCCGATCTGCGTGTTGTATTTTGTGGCATTAACCCTGGGTTGAGTTCGGCACATCAGGGATTTCACTTCGCTAATCCCACTAATCGTTTCTGGAAGGTGATTCATCTGGCAGGATTTACTCAGCGTCAGTTAGCTCCGCAGGATGAGAAGCATTTACTCGATACTGGTTGTGGTATTACGGCGCTGGTATCAAGACCAACCGTCACTGCGGCTGAGGTTACCCGCGAGGAGTTACGTGCGGGCGGTGAAGCGCTCGAAGAGAAAATCCTGAGCTACCAGCCGCAATCTATCGCTATCCTCGGCAAGCAGGCGTACACGCAGGCATTTGGTATTCGTAAGGTTGATTGGGGTCGTCAAGAAAAGACGATAGGAAACACGCAAATTTGGGTGTTACCCAATCCGAGTGGCTTAAGCCGTATTACCGTAGATGAACTGGTGGCGAGCTATCGAGTGCTAAACGAAGCTCTAGGCTGATTAGTCATTATTTCAGATAATAAAAAACCCGCTCAAGGCGGGTTTTTTAGTCCTAAGCGGAAGACATTAATCGTCCAGGAAGCTACGCAATACTTCAGAACGGCTAGGATGGCGCAGTTTACGCAGTGCCTTCGCTTCGATCTGACGAATACGCTCACGGGTAACGTCGAACTGTTTGCCCACTTCTTCCAGAGTATGGTCAGTGTTCATATCGATACCGAAACGCATACGCAGGACTTTCGCTTCACGCGCTGTGAGGCCAGACAGAACGTCGCGAGTTGCAGAACGCAGGCTCTCGGAAGTGGCAGAGTCCAGCGGCAGCTCCAGCGTCGTATCTTCAATGAAATCGCCCAGATGTGAATCTTCATCATCACCGATTGGGGTTTCCATTGAGATCGGCTCTTTCGCGATCTTCAGCACTTTACGGATCTTATCTTCCGGCATCATCATGCGTTCAGCCAGCTCTTCCGGCGTCGGCTCACGGCCCATCTCTTGCAGCATCTGGCGGGAAATACGGTTGAGTTTGTTAATTGTCTCAATCATATGTACCGGGATACGGATGGTGCGAGCCTGATCCGCGATAGAACGAGTAATCGCCTGACGGATCCACCATGTAGCATAAGTTGAGAACTTATAACCACGGCGGTATTCGAACTTATCAACCGCTTTCATCAGACCGATGTTACCTTCCTGAATCAGATCCAAGAACTGCAGGCCACGGTTGGTGTATTTCTTCGCGATGGAAATAACCAGACGTAAGTTCGCCTCAACCATTTCTTTCTTCGCACGGCGCGCTTTCGCTTCACCGATAGACATACGACGGTTGATATCTTTGACTTGCTCGATAGTCAGACCGGTTTCTTCTTCGATCTGATGCAGTTTTTGCAGGCTGCGCTCAACGTCTTCACGCACGTCTTTCAGCTTCTCGCCCCATGGCTTAGCCATTGCTAACGCAGCGTCGAACCAAGTGGTGTTGGTTTCGTTGCCGGTGAACAGGGTGATGAAGTTTTTCTTCGGCATTTTGCTTTGTTCAACACACAGCTTCATGATCAAACGTTCTTGAGTACGAACGCGATCCATCATCTGACGCATGTTGTTGACCAGATAGTCAAACTGCTTCGGCACTAAGCGGAACTGTTTGAAAACTTCAGAAAGATTCAGGATCTCTTCTGCCGCTTTCGCATGGCTGCGGCCATGAGTTTTAATCGCTACGCGTGTTTTCTCATACTGCTCGCGCAGTTCAGAGAATTTCTGGCGAGCCAGTTCTGGATCGATGCTGTTGTCATCTTCGCTGTCGTCGTCTTCGTCTTCTTCTTCATCGTCGTCATTCAGATCTTCTGAAGAGAGTTCAGAGCCGACGTTGGTCGCGGTTGGCGCCAAATCTTCTTCTGCGTTAGGGTCGACAAAGCCGGTAATGATATCGGACAGACGCGCTTCTTCTGCTTCAACACGATCGTATTGTTCAAGCAGGTAGGTAATGGCTTCTGGGTACTCGGCAACAGAGCACTGAACCTGATTGATACCGTCTTCGATACGTTTAGCGATGTCGATTTCGCCTTCACGGGTCAGAAGTTCTACGGTACCCATTTCACGCATATACATGCGGACGGGGTCAGTAGTGCGGCCGATCTCGGATTCTACGCTTGATAGCACCTGCACAGCAGCTTCGGCGGCATCTTCGTCAGCGATGTTTTCTGCCAGCATCAAATCATCGGCGTCAGGTGCTTCTTCCATCACCTGAATACCCATGTCATTAATCATCTGGATGATGTCTTCGATCTGGTCGGAGTCGACGATATCTTCCGGCAGATGGTCATTGACCTCAGCATAGGTCAGGTAGCCTTGCTCCTTGCCCTTGGTAACAAGAAGTTTTAGCTGTGACTGCGGGTTTTGCTCCATAAGACGGTATCCACACTTCAGAGTTTAAATCGGTGTTGGGCAGCAGAACCGCCAACAATAACTGACACGGGTTTTTTTGATTGCGCGCCGCTCCCCGGTATTGCGGCATTATGCGGGGGCTTGTCCCCGCTTTTCATCGGCACTTAAGCCGTAATTCAGATTTTAAACGCTAATCTTGCTTTTTTAGGTTTGGGAAGTGTTTGCCATTCCTAGTTAAAACAAGGTGTTGCGCTTAAAATAAATAGGTTTCGTTATGTCTTGCTGATTATGTTTTTTTTGCCAGCGCTTGATTGAGGGCCCACAGTTCTCGTCGCTGATCGGCATTTAAGCCTTGGGTTCGATCCAACGCGATGAGTTCTTCCTGACGCTGTTCGAGCATGGAGTCGTAGAGACTGCCCAATGTATCGACGAACGTTTGATGAACCATGTCCTCAACAACCATGTGGTTCCAAGTTGCCAAAGTTTCAAGCTGTTGAGCATATTTATTATCACGGTATAGCTCAATCAACTGGCCGGTAGTTAGCCCCGGCTGCGCCAAACAGGTTTCTACCAGTTCAATAAATAATGGCAATCCCGGCAGTGGATGTTCCCGTAAACCTTCAAGCGTTGGAACTTCAGCCGCCAGCGATGGATTTTGTACCAGTAGTCCTATAAGTATACGCATAGTCGTGCGTTTTAGCTGAGGCTGCTGGTAACTATTTCCGGTCTCGGCCTGACGCGGCAGCAGTTTTTCAAGCTGACTATCGTCGAGAATGCCTAATTTTTGCCCTAAAAACTGCCGTAGGTACAACCTTAGGGTTTCACCTGGGATCTGTCCAATCAGCGGTAAAGCTAAAGCACTGAGCTTAGTACGCCCATCGGGAGTACTCAAATCGACCTGTGGCATCAACGTATCAAATAAGAATGCTGACAGCGGCTGGGCTTGCTCAATGCGTTGTTCAAATGCAGCGGTGCCTTCTTTACGCACCAGCGTATCCGGGTCTTCACCATCGGGCAGGAACATAAATTTCAACTGCCGACCATCGGATAGAAACGGCAGCGCGGTTTCCAGCGCACGCCATGCGGCTTCACGTCCGGCGTTATCGCCGTCGTAGCAGCACACCACGGTATCGGTGGTGCGGAACATTAACTGAATATGTTCTGATGTGGTCGAGGTTCCTAGCGAGGCTACGGCATAATCGATGCCGAACTGCGCCAGTGCCACCACATCCATATAACCTTCAACAACCAGCAGGCGAGCCAATTCAGGATGGCGCTGCTGTGCTTCATACAGGCCAAATAGCTGGCGGCCTTTATGGAAAATATCGGTTTCAGGGGAGTTAAGGTATTTAGGCGTACCATCACCCAAAATACGGCCACCGAAAGCAATAACCCGCCCGCGTCTGTCGCGGATAGGAAACATCACGCGGTCGCGGAAACGGTCGTACGTGCGGCCATTATCATTATTGACCAGCATGCCCGCATCATTAAGCGCAGTGCGGCTAGCAGGGTCACGGCCAAAACGCTTGAGTGCGTTATCCCAACCTGCAGGGGCATAGCCGATAGCAAAGTGATCAATAATTTCCTGGCTCAGTCCGCGCTGCATCAAATATTGCTGCGCCGATTGACTGCTCGGCTGACGTAAAGCCTGCTGATAGAAATCGCTTAGGCCGTCCATCAACTGATACAAATTCTGACGTTGGTGACGCTCGATCTGGCTGGGGCCGGTTCCTGCTTCATAAGGAATCTCTAGGCCTGCCATAGTGGCCAGTTCTTCGACGCTTTCGACAAACTCAAGTCTGTCGTAGTTCATCAAAAAATCGATGGCGTTACCATGTGCCCCACAGCCGAAGCAGTGGTAGAACTGTTTGTCCGCGTTAACGGTGAATGAAGGTGTTTTTTCGTTATGGAATGGACAGCAGGCATGGTAGTTCTTGCCCTGCTTTTTTAATTTCACACGCGCATCGACCAGATCGACAATATCGGTCCGAGCTAGCAAGTCATTTATGAATACACGTGGGATTCGTCCTGCCATAAGCCCTTACATTATTAGTCTGTTTGCGCGACTGCAAAACCGCCAGCAGCGTTGACAATTTTTCAGCCTATAAACGAGAACAAGCCGCGCATTCCTTTCGGAAGGCACGGCCTTCGTATGTTGCTGCACATCAAAATAGAGCTTCTTAAAACACTACTACGACAGACAACAACATGGTCTGTGAACCATTTGTTGGGGCTTTCACCCCGAACAAACTAGTACAGACGGGTGCGACGTGCGTTTTCGCGAGCCAGTTTCTTGGCGTGACGTTTTACTGCAGACGCTTTAGCGCGTTTACGCTCAGTAGTCGGTTTTTCATAGAATTCACGACGACGAACTTCAGCTAAAACGCCCGCTTTTTCGCATGAACGTTTGAAGCGACGCAGAGCTACGTCGAACGGCTCGTTTTCACGTACTTTAATTACCGGCATGTGCCTCTCACCTCGATATAAATCGGTCTTTTCGCTGACCTAGTGTCAGCTGTTCAAAAATGGTGCGGAATTTTAATCCGAACAGCACCGCTTTGTAAAGCAATGATGCGCTAATGTCCACAGGATTTTCACTATCCAACTGTTACGTTGACTTGTTACAGCAAGGATAGCAGGTGGTTTTTAGTCGGTTAATTTGCCACAGCACGAAAGCGGAACAGTATAGCTGAATTGTGCTATTATGCGCCACCTTAGTTGTTGGAGAAAAGTTGTTGGAGCCGCCATGCGCATTCTGGGCATCGAAACATCCTGTGATGAAACCGGTATCGCCATTTATGACGATGAACAAGGTATTTTGGCTAACCAGTTGTATAGCCAGATAAAACTACATGCTGATTACGGTGGCGTTGTCCCTGAACTGGCATCTCGCGACCATGTGCGCAAAACCATTCCCCTGATTCAGGCGGCCCTAAAAGAAGCCAATTTAACGGCAAAAGATCTCGATGGCGTCGCATATACCGCAGGGCCAGGTCTGGTTGGTGCGTTATTGGTGGGCGCGACCGTGGGACGTGCGTTGGCATTTGCATGGGATTTACCTGCGGTTCCTGTTCATCATATGGAAGGCCATTTGCTTGCTCCAATGCTGGAAGATAATCCTCCGGCGTTTCCATTTGTTGCTCTGCTCGTTTCTGGCGGGCATACCCAGCTCATCAGCGTAACCGGTATGGGGCAATACGAATTGTTAGGCGAATCTATTGATGACGCCGCCGGTGAAGCTTTCGATAAAACCGCTAAACTGCTGGGGTTAGACTACCCGGGTGGCCCAATGTTATCGAAAATGGCGCAGCAGGGAGAGGCCGGACGCTTTGTGTTCCCTCGCCCAATGACCGATCGCCCCGGCCTTGATTTCAGTTTTTCCGGTTTGAAAACTTTTGCCGCGAACACTATCCGTAATAATGAGGCCGACGATCAAACGCGCGCAGATATTGCCCGCGCATTTGAAGATGCCGTGGTCGATACGCTGGCGATTAAATGTAAACGCGCATTAGAGCAAACAGGATTCAAACGTTTGGTGATGGCCGGTGGCGTCAGCGCTAACCGTACGCTGCGAGCTCGTTTGGCCGAAATGATGAAAAAGCGCGGTGGTGAAGTCTTTTATGCCCGCCCTGAGTTTTGTACTGACAATGGCGCGATGATTGCGTACGCCGGAATGGTGCGACTGAAGAGCGGTGTAAATGCTGACCTGAGTGTTTCCGTGCGCCCACGCTGGCCTTTAGCTGAGCTGCCAGCGGTGTAACGTTTATAGATAGCAATATGTGAATCTGAAAATGGCGACCTGTAGGTCGCCATTTTGCTATTGGTCGGTATGCTTTTTCTCAGAAACCGAGTCTTCAGTGGTGGTGTCAGTTGTTTTCGTAGGTTTTTTGAGTTTCTTCCAGATTTTGCTTTCTTGCCCGCGCCACAAACGTTGGATGTTGTCGTGGTGGCGCATCAGAATTAAGCAGGAAAGCATCGCAACCGGAAACGTAAACTGGGGGGTGAACCACCATACATAAAACGGAGCAACCAGCGCACTGACGATTGCGCCAAGTGAAGAATAACCACTCAGCAACACGGTGAGCAGCCATGTTACGGTCATGAGACCGGTAAGATCCCAACCGATAGGTGCGATGGCTCCGAATGCTGTCGCCACGCCTTTCCCACCGCGGAAATGAAAAAACACTGGGTAGATATGGCCTAGGCAGGCCGCTATTGCGGTCAATCCAAGGTAAAGAGGTGCAACATCAAATTTATAGGCTAGCCAAACGGGCAGCATACCTTTGAGCACATCAAAAATTAGCACAGCGGCGGCGGCGGTTTTGCCCCCAATGCGTAACACATTGGTAGCTCCCGGATTTCCAGAGCCGTTCTCACGTGGATCGGGTAGACCCGCCACTCGACAGACGACAATCGCGCTGGAAATGGAGCCGCACAGGTATGCGAGAATAATCATGCCTAACGCAGTCGCACTCATAACTCAGCTCCGTCTTACGTTCGTTGTTTTTTACATCAAAAGACATAAAAGGGTATAAAGGTTAAGGGTCGTTTTAACAACCATATCTGTGGATAATACGCACATTCAAACAGAAGTGGTATCCAACCAAAGGCAAAAACCGAGAATCACGTGATGGACATCGTATTTATTGAAGAATTAACCGTCATTACCACAATTGGTGTTTATGACTGGGAGCAAACCATTCGCCAAAAGCTGGTATTTGATATAGAGCTGGCGTGGGATAATCGCAAAGCAGCGCTGAGTGACGATGTGTCTGACTGTTTAAGTTACGCCGATGTCAGTGAAGCCGTCATCAAGCATGTTGAGCCGAATCAGTTTGCTTTGGTTGAGCGAGTTGCGGAAGAAGTGGCTGTGATGCTGATGGATAGATTTAATAGCCCTTGGGTACGAATTAAAGTGAGTAAGCCAGGGGCGGTTGCCCACGCCAAAAGCGTTGGCGTACAGATTGAACGCGGAAAGCGGATTTAATTTGTGAGAACAGTATGATTTTAATGTCATATTGGCGAAACTTTATTGATTTAGCCTAGTCACAGTCTTACATCATAAGTGGCGCAATAGCGTCACTTTTTTGCGTTTATTGCGCGTTTAAAAAGGGTAGTGCTTTTATGGATCTGCATTTGCTGATCAATGCGTTTATTCTTGGGGTTGTAGAGGGTGTTACTGAGTTTCTGCCCGTTTCGTCAACGGGACATATGATTATTGTCGGCCACTGGTTGGGATTTGAAGGTGATAAAGCGAAAACCTTTGAAGTTATCATTCAACTAGGCTCGATTTTAGCCGTTGTAGTGATGTTCTGGCGTCGCCTGTTTGGTTTGATCGGCATCCACTTTGGTCAGCCTCCCTTGCATGAAGGGAAAACTCAGGGGCATTTGACGCTAGGGCACATTATTCTGGCGATGATCCCTGCGGTGGTGATGGGGTTAGTGTTTCACGATGCGATTAAGACGCTCTTTGCGCCACGAACCGTTGTGTATGCGTTGGTTGTCGGCGGTTTTCTACTGCTGGCCGCAGAATGGCTCAAGCCGAAGCAGCCGAGAGCGGTAGGGCTGGATGATATTACCTATCGTCAGGCGTTTATGATCGGTTGTTTTCAGTGTCTTGCGCTTTGGCCCGGTTTCTCCCGCTCAGGAGCCACCATTTCCGGCGGTATGCTGATGGGCGTGAGCCGCTTTGCTGCGTCTGAATTCTCTTTCATTTTGGCTGTACCAATGATGATGGGTGCAACGGCGTTAGAGCTGTATAAAAGTCTGCCGTTTCTCTCAGTGGCTGATTTGCCCATGTTTGCGGTGGGATTCGTCACGGCGTTTATCGTGGCGCTGATTGCGATTAAAACCTTCCTCAGCGTGATTAAACGTATCTCTTTTGTACCATTCGCGATTTATCGTTTTATTGTCGCTGCAGTGGTCTATGTGGTGTTCCTGTAAGGAACGTCTAATGAGATGAAAAAAGGCCTCTGGTTTATACCGAGGCCTTTTTTATCAGGAGTTCTAGCGACTATTTGCGTCTTCTTGAGGCGAAACTTCCTGTTTCCAGGTTTTTAGCGCATGTAAACGGCGTTGCTGTAACTCTTCACGAATTTGCTGTCCTTTGAATCCCGCATCCACGACGTCTCGTACAGACACGCCTTCGGCCACTTTATAGGCTGCCCGTAGGTAATCACCTTGTGGGTAGGGATTATTTTCAAAACCGGTTCTGCCCCGCGCATCGGCCTCGCTGGTCATAATCATCTGATCCAAACGATGTGGTTTGCGCCATACATCAATAGAATCAAATAGCTTTAGCAGCGTAACTGGCCGTAATTTTTCCACGGTATGGATAAGGTCGTGATATTCAGCCACAATTTTTGCTAACTCTCGAACGGCATTAGGTACGCGCATTCGTTGGCAAAGTGCTTCCACCAGTTTCACACCCGCAGGGCCGTGTCCATGGTGATGTGGCCAGAGTTCAGGCGGTGTTAGGCCTTTGCCTAAATCATGCGTTAGCGTGGCGAACCGTACATCAACCTCTTCAGTGAGTTTAGCGGCCATGGCTAGCGCCATCAGCGTATGTATTCCGGTATCAATTTCTGGGTGCCACTTTTCTGGAGCCGGTACGCCAAACAGATTATCGATTTCCGGAAATAAAATGGCCAGCGCACCGCAGTCACGCAACACTTGGAAATAGATCTGCGGGCTTTGCGTCATCAATGCTTTTTCAGTTTCGCGCCAGACGCGCTCTGGCGTGAGATTTTGCAACTCGTTGTCAGCAGTCATTTGCGTCATCAGCGCCATGGTTTCTGCTGCGACATGGAATCCTAGATGGGCAAAGCGAGCAGCAAAACGTGCGACGCGCAAAACGCGGAGAGGGTCTTCATGAAACGCATCCGAGACGTGGCGTAACACTTTGTTATTCAGGTCGTCTAGGCCACCATAGGGATCGATAAGCGTACCATCAGCGCTTTCAGCCATAGCGTTTATGGTGAGATCGCGGCGCAGCAAATCCTGCTCTAGCGTCACATCGGGAGCGAAGTAGGTGACAAAACCAGTGTAACCACGGCCTGACTTACGCTCGGTACGCGCCAGAGCATATTCTTCGTGAGATTTTGGGTGTAGAAAAACGGGGAAATCTTTCCCAACTTGCTCAAACCCTTGCGCAATAAGTTCTTCTGGGGTTGCACCTTCAATCACCCAGTCGCGATCATAAACCGGTAAATTTAATCGTTTATCGCGTACGGCTCCGCCGACCAAGAAAATCTTCAAGCTTACTTCCTCAGAGATAGCCCGCATACTTGCTGTAACGTTATCGTCACTCAAGATATGAAAGGGATAAAACAATTGTTTGGAACAGATGATTGTTAACTATAGGTTACGACAAACCTTACGAGTGCAGAAACAAAAAACGCCGCAAGCGGCGTTTTTTATCATGAGTGATTAGTTCATCCAGCGATCTTTTTTCCGGCGCGGGATTAGGCGCGGTAAAAGCAGGCCTAGCAGCAGGCCACCACCTGCGACGCCGCCACCGTAGAGGAACCACTCCATGAAGATGGCGCGTTTTTTATCATCCAACTGCGTATCGATGACGCTCATCTTTTTTTGAGCGCTAGCCAGTTGTTCTTTCAGATTTTGATTTTCTGATTTTAGGCCGTTGATGGTGTTGTCGCTGTTGGCGACTTTTTGCTGCATCTCGGCAGTACGCTGGTTCCAGCTGTTATCGATATTGGTCAGCTTGTCCGTTAGGGTTTTGACCTGCTGTTCCAACTCTGGAACTCGGCTACGCAAACTGGGTTCGGTGCTCAACTGTTCCATCGGTAGCCACACGGTACGACCTTTAGCATCGCGCACCTGACCATATTTGTTATCTGCATTAACGCTCAGCAGTTCAACTTCTTCACCCGCATTCAGTGTTCCGACAATACGATACTGGTTGCCTGGGCCACTGTGGACATAAGTATTCAGTTCGTCGGAAATGTAGCGCTTCTCTTCAGCATGGGCGTTCAGCGTAAAGCAGGCGGCGAGTAGTGTTAAACAAACTAAGCGAAATTTATGCATCTGATTTTCATTTTTAAGTGGATGAAGAGACAAAATACTACGGGGAACAGTGTGGCGACGCAATGAAAAATCCGAAATGGGAACTTTCTGACTTCTAACGCTGGCAGTGACAACGTTCCACGCCCGCCGCTAAAAATAAACAGGCCTAATAATTGATTATCAGACCTGTGGTTTTATCTATTTATTTGGCTTTCAGTAGCGGATTAACTAAAAGTGCAGATTAGCCAAAAAGCGCCTGCAAAATATAAAACAGAACGATCGATAGTCCTGCACCGGCTGGCAGCGTAATGATCCACGATGCGACGATATTTCGCACAACGTTGAGATTTAACGCCGCTATACCGCGAGCAAAACCTACGCCTAACACGGCACCCACCAGAGTTTGCGTGGTAGAGATTGGCAGCCCGGTTCCTGATGCGATAACCACAGTTGACGCGGTGGCAAACTGCGCGGCGAACCCACGGCTTGGCGTGAGGTCGGTGATGCCGCTACCTACGGTTTCCATGACACGACGGCCCATCAGCGCTAAACCAATCACGATACCAATTCCGCCCAGCGGTAATATCCACCAAACAATAGGTGAGGTAGATGCGAGTGCGATGGGATCATGCACAATAGCAACGATGGCGGAAAGTGGCCCGATAGCGTTGGCGACGTCATTGGAGCCATGGGCGAAGGCCATCGCACAGGCGGTAATCACCATTAATAGGCTAAATACTTTTTCTACGCCGCGAAAATGGTCTTCTTCATCGGCGTTATCGACGAAGGACTTCCGCGCGAGATAGAAATAGCCGCCAACCATCACCAGTACGGAGAGGGCGATAGAGATAAGCCACGTTTCTCCGTTGGTTAGGTGTAACCCAACGTGTTTTAACCCTTTTTTGATGGTCACCAGCAAAATGACCAACGACGTCAAAAACATATAAATAGGGCCATAGCGGCGGGCGTTGGCAAACGGTTTATCAGTATTAAAGATCAGGCGCTGAGCGCTGAGGAAAATACCGTAGGCCACTACGCCGGAAATGAGAGGTGTAATGATCCAACTGCCGACAATACCTTTCACGCCGCCCCATTCTACGGCATCAGGCCCGACGGATACGCAGGCAAAGCCAATAATTGCACCAATGATGGAGTGGGTCGTCGATACCGGCCAGCCCATCATCGAGGCCAAAATAAGCCAGATACCGGCGGCTAGCAACGATGACATCATGCCGAATATCAGCACGTCCGGCTGGGCGCTAAACGCGCTGGTATCAATAATGCCATTACGAATAGTTTGCGTGACTTCACCTCCGGCCAAATAGGCACCGGCGAATTCAAATATCATGGCGATAATGATCGCCTGACGGACGGTGATAGCGCGGGCGCCAACGGAGGTGCCCATGGCGTTTGCAACGTCATTAGCCCCGATACCAATCGCCATCAGCAAGCCAAAAAATGCAGCGATGAGGATCAGCAAAGTGCCGTGGTCAGCAATAATTGCCATTTATGTGAGTCCAAAATATAAAAGATTAAAGTTAACAATAAGAAACCAAGGGTTAGCCGCGAGCCAGCATCAGCTCAAGGCGAGAACCGACGCGCAGAGATTCGTCGGCAAGGCTGCCAATCCACTCCATGACCTGATACAGGCACATCACGTCGATAGGGTTATGCTGTGGCTCGAGGACGAGCAATGCTTGACGTAGTAGGATCTGCTGATGATCGGTGTCATCTTCAATGTGATCTAACTCCATCACCATTTGCTCGACCAAGGATGCTTCGCGTCCACGAAAGCCGGTTTCCAAAAGTTCGTCCAGTTCGTGGATCACTTTATTCGCCTGCGTGGTAGCATCTAGGCAGCGCTGTAGGTAGATCATGAAATCTGCCTGCATCTGCTGTGGTACCTGCAAATTGCGGCCAATGACACGACCCGCAATATCCTTGGCGCGATTGGCCAAACGATCTTGCTGGGTAACTAAATCAAGCATGTCAGTGCGGTCAACCGGGAGAAACAGGCCGCGCGGTAGCTTGAGGCGAATTTCCCGTTTAAGCACGTCAGCCTGCTTTTCCAGAGTAGAAATCAGCTCACGAATATGTTGGGCTTCATCCCACTGCTGTTGAGCGGTGGCTTGAAAGAAAGGCACCAGCAGCGAGCAACATTCATGCACGCGGCTAGCATGTTCCTGAAGCGGTTTCAGGGGAGACTTGGCAAACAATCCTAAAATAGTATTTACTGGCATCACTCATGCACCTTTTGATGGTTTTCTGCGCAAAAGTTGTCAGAAGGGTGCGCATGTTAACTGATGTGTTTTGTGTTGCACACAATTTTTGTATTTCAAGCCGAACTTATTGATATAGTTCGGTAAAACCTTAATGTGAATGAAACTATGACCGAAGCTATGACCGTAGAAATCGAACTAAAATTCATCGCTACGCCAGAAGTCGCGGAACAACTTTCTGCGCGTTTGGCTCCGTGGCCAAATGTACATACGGCGGCTCAAAAACTGACCAACATCTATTATGAGACGTCTGATAACACGTTACGTGGTTATGACATGGGATTACGCGTTCGTGGCTATGGCGATCGCTATGAGATGACGCTCAAAACGGCGGGGAAAACCATTGGTGGCCTGCACCAGCGACCTGAGTTTAACGTTGAACTGAAAGGCGCCGATTTAGATATTCGTCTGCTTCCGCCAGAAGTTTGGCCGAAGGGTTGCGATGTTGATGTATTGCAAGCTGCACTATCTCCCGTGTTTAGCACGCATTTTGCGCGTGAAAAGTGGGTGGTTACTTACCGTTCCAGCGAGATAGAGGTTGCGTTGGATCAAGGCGAGGTCAAAGCCGGCGAGCTGAGCGAGCCGCTATATGAGATTGAGCTGGAGTTGAAATCTGGTAGTCGCGAAGATTTACTGGCCTTTGCGCAGGAAATTACCGCCGAAGGGGGACTTCGCTTAGGAAGTTTAAGCAAAGCAGCGCGGGGTTATCATCTGGAAAAAGGCAATCCGCAGCGTGAAATTGTTCCGCTTGGAATACTGAAAGTAGCACCTAAAGCCAGCGTCGAGCAGGGCATGACTGACGCCTTTACCTTTGCACTACGTCACTGGCAAGCCAACGAGGAAGTTTGGTTACAGGGTGACCGTAAAGCGCAGAAAACCGTACTTGAAGCGGTTGAACTGCTGCGACAGATTTTTGTGCTGTTCGGTGGATTAGTACCGCGTAAGGCAAGCACTGAGCTGCGTGCGGGGCTGACCGCGCTGGAAGAACAATTGGCGACGCCGCGTTTAGATGCACAAAAGGTCTGTTTTAGCCCGTTGTATCTGAATACCCAGTTAGCACTTACTTGCTGGATAGCGACCGCAGGCTGGCGTTCTTTTGTGAATGAGAAAACTCAAACTAAATTGAATGCGTCCTTCAAGCGCTTTGCCGACATCATGTTAGGTCGTGCCGGTGCTGAGCTGAAGGAAGCCTTTGACCATGTGCATCATGGCGGCGAATATCAGGATAAATATACGCGTTTGGTTCGCCAACTGCTGTCGTTTCATGTGCTGTCAGGTGCGTATCCCGATGAGGATGTTGCGCAATATTTATCTGGTTGGCAGACGCTGCAACAAGCCATCATCCAGAAACAGGAAGCATATATTGAATCTACCCGTAAGCATGCCATGGATCAGCCCGTATTTTGGTTGAATGGTACTCATTGATTCGTCGCTCCTTCTTAGGCATTGAGTCATACGCCTCCTCTCCAGTGAGCGCTGGAGAGAGCAAAGAAGGAGAGTTCTGCACCGTTTTCCGCCTGAATACAGGCGAATGTTCAAGGGAGTGTCTATGTCTGCGTTTGCTTCCCGCCCGCTTCCCTCTTTGTTGCAGGCTCAGGCCACGCAAATCTCGGAGCGTTTGGCCGTTTCCTCCACTGAAGAGCTTTGTGCTCTCGCGCTAAGCGACTTCATGAGTGAAAATTTCATTACGCATCCCGAATGGTGGCAGCAACTGCATGACACCCCTCCAACGTCTAACGAGTGGCAAAATTATGCTAATTGGTTAGACGAACAATTAGTAAACGCTCTCGATGAAGCCAGCCTAATGCGCGGACTACGGCTGTTTCGCCGACATATGCTGGCGCGTATTTCATGGATGCAATCGCTTAATCTGTGTGAAACGAGCGATACGTTGCGCCAACTAAGCGAACTGGCTGAAACGCTGATTATTACTGCTCGCGATCGCCTGTATCAAACATGCTGTGCTGAATGGGGAACGCCGTGTAATTCCCAGGGCGAGCCACAGCCGCTGTTGATTTTAGGTATGGGAAAATTGGGCGGTGGAGAACTAAATTTCTCCTCGGATATCGATCTGATTTTTGCTTATCCAGAAAGCGGCGTAACTCAGGGAGGACGGCGTGAGTTAGATAACGCGCAGTTCTTTACCCGTTTAGGACAGCGTTTGATCAAAGCGCTCGATCAGCCCACGGTAGACGGGTTTGTCTATCGCGTTGATATGCGGTTGCGTCCGTTTGGCGATAGTGGTCCTTTGGTGCTGAGTTTTGCTGCGCTGGAAGATTATTATCAGGAGCAAGGGCGCGACTGGGAACGTTATGCCATGGTGAAAGCACGGTTGATGGGGGGCAGTGAAGATGCCTACAGCCAAGAGCTACGCCGTACTTTGCGCCCGTTTGTCTTTCGCCGTTATATTGATTTCAGCGTGATTCAGTCGCTGAGAAACATGAAAAGCATGATTGCCCGTGAAGTACGGCGCAGAGGTTTGAAAGATAACATTAAGCTTGGGGCGGGGGGGATTCGTGAGATTGAATTTATTACCCAAGTTTTCCAACTGATCCGCGGTGGTCGCGAGCCCAGTTTGCAACAACGGGCGTTGCAGCCTTCTTTACGTGCTATTGGCCAGCTTGGTCTGCTCCAGCCGGAA
This sequence comes from Hafnia sp. HMSC23F03, assembly GCF_001816025.1. Taxonomy (NCBI): domain Bacteria; kingdom Pseudomonadati; phylum Pseudomonadota; class Gammaproteobacteria; order Enterobacterales; family Hafniaceae; genus Hafnia; species Hafnia sp. HMSC23F03. Next base: position 121,409 of record NZ_KV824214.1, on the reverse strand, counting down.
CAGGTTGAATCTTTGCTCAGCAGTTACCTGTTTTTGCGTCGTCTGGAAAATCTTCTGCAGGCCATCAATGATGAGCAAACCCAAACGTTACCGACAGATGAGCTGAATCAGGCGCGTTTAGCGTGGGGAATGGGGTTTGGTGATTGGCCGGAACTCATGGCACAGCTAGATCAGCATATGCGCAGTGTTCGTTTAATTTTTAACGAGCTTATTGGCGATGACGAAGGAAATGAAGGCAGTGAGACGGCATTTAGCGAGCAGTTTGCTGCGCTGTGGCAGGATTCGCTTGATGAAAGCGATCTTGACCCTTTTACCCCGCAGCTAGAGGGCGAATCGCGTCAGTTACTGCTCAGATGCATCAATGATTTTCGTAGTGACGTGGATAAACGCACCATTGGCCCGCGTGGTCGAGAAGTGCTAGGCCAACTGATGCCAGAGTTGTTAGGTGAAGTCTGCGCCCGAGAAGACGCCGTACGTGTGCTGCAACGCCTAACACCTTTGCTATTAAATATTGTAACGCGTACTACGTATCTGGAACTGTTGGTGGAGTATCGTGCTGCGCTGAGCCAGCTTATCCGCCTGTGTGCGGCATCGCCGATGGTGGCGACGCAATTGGCTCGTTATCCGCTGTTGCTGGATGAGTTACTTGATCCCAACACGCTGTATAAACCCGTGCCGCAGGATGCTTACCAAGATGAACTGCGCCAATATTTGATGCGTGTTCCCGCCGATGATGAAGAGCAAAATCTTGAGGCGTTGCGCCAGTTTAAGCATGCTCATCAACTAAGAATTGCTGCTAGTGATATATCTGGTGCGTTGCCGGTGATGAAAGTTAGCGATCATCTCACCTATTTGGCCGAAGCGATGATTGATGCCGTAGTACAACAGGCATGGACTCATATGGTTGCGCGCTATGGGCAACCGACTCACTTGCAAGGACGAGAAGGGCGTGGGTTTGCGGTGCTTGGCTACGGTAAGCTAGGTGGCTGGGAGCTAGGGTACAGTTCTGATCTGGATCTGGTTTTCCTGTTGGACTGCCCTTCTGATGTGATGACCAGCGGAGAACGTAGCATTGATGGGCGTCAGTTCTATCTGCGTTTGGCGCAGCGCATCATGCACCTGTTCAGTACCCGAACGTCCTCTGGCATTTTATATGAAGTGGATGCTCGCCTGCGCCCATCGGGGGCATCGGGAATGTTGGTTAGTACCGTGGAGTCTTTCGCAGAATATCAGCGTAACGAGGCTTGGACATGGGAACATCAAGCTTTGGTGCGCGCTCGCCCAGTCTACGGCGATACACAAATCCATCAGCAGTTTGATTCCATTCGACATGAGATCCTATGCCGCCCTCGAGTCGGCGATACGCTGAAGATCGAGGTGCGTGAGATGCGCGAAAAAATGCGTCAGCATTTAGGAGGTAAGCATCGCGAGCTGTTTGATATTAAAGCTGATGAAGGCGGCATCACTGACATTGAGTTCATTGCACAATATCTCGTGTTGAACTATGCGGCCCAAGAACCTCGGCTTACGCGCTGGTCTGATAACGTACGTATTTTCGAGTTGATGGCAAACTACAACATCATGCCTGATGATGAGGCCGCGGCGCTGACCAAAGCATATGTCACGATGCGTGATGCGATCCATCACTTGGCTCTGCAAGAGCAGTCAGGAACGGTTGGGTTGGATATGTTTGTTGCCGAGCGTGAGCAGGTTCGTCAAAGCTGGGCCAAGTGGCTGGGTGAGAAATATAATCTTTGAGAAGTTGTGCGCAAATTTTATTCATTTGTCTTTTTGTTGTTCTATAATGCGCATAATTTATGCGCATGGAATTTTAGTATGAAACGTAAAACGCTTCTAACGGGCAGCAAAAAGGCGGTTAATGTGAGCATCGATCAAGGACTGATACAGCAGGCAAAGGCACTCAATATCAATTTATCTGCAGTGATGGAGGATGCACTGCAACGGGCAGTGATTGCCGAGGGTCAACAGCAGTGGCTGGCAAATAATCGTCAAAGCATTGCTGCGTACAATCAGGATGTGGAAGAGCATGGCGTATTCAGTGATGGCCTGAGGTCTTTCTGATGAGCCAGTTTTGCGTATATGAAAACCGGGATCGCGCGTCGGCAAAGCGCTTTCCCTATCTTCTGGATGTTCAGCACGATTTTTTGTCATCTCTGTCCACTCGGATGGTCATCCCGCTGGGGTTGAAAAATCCATCATCGCCATTGACTGAGCAAGAGCGTTTGATCTTGAGCTTTAAGATCGAAGGGCAAGAGGTGCTGTTGATGACGCCGCAGATGGCGGGTGTTGCCCTGTCCCAACTGGGTGAGCAAGTTGATGACTTGGGTTACTGCCGAGATGATATTGTCGGGGCGATGGATTTCTTAGTCTTTGGGTATTAGTGGTTTCGTCCTTGAAACCGTTGCCGTGTATCTATTTATCCGTTAATTATCTGGCAGCTAATAGCGGGAAGGCATTCCTTTCGGGCGAGTCTTGAAGCGACGGTGCATCCACATATATTGATTCGGCGCGCGTAAAATTTCTTGCTCAACGACTTTATTCATCGCTGCTGCCGCTACGGTTTCGTTTTCCAGCGGGAAATCTTCCAAACGTGGCTGAATAATCATGGTGTAGCCACTGCCATCTTCGGCTCGAATGGCATTGAACGGAATAATCGCAGGTTTTCCCATACGTGCCAGAATGTATGTGCCGGTGGTGGTCGCAGCCTGTTCTACGGCAAATAGTGGAACGAATACGCTGCTGCGTGGGCCGTAATCGTGATCGGGCGCATACCAGACAATTTCACCCTCTTTCAACGCCCGGATCATGCCTTTAACGTCTTTGCGATCCAGCATGTATTTGTTAGATCGTAGACGTCCCCAAGTTTGCATCCAGTCGACAACTTTGTTGTCGTTCGGGCGATAAACACCCACGCCGGGATTGTGAACGCCAAAAATGCGAGCGCCTAATTCCAGCGTGAGAAAATGCAAACCAATCAGCAAAACACCTTTTCCTTCCTGTTGTGCTTTGGTGATGTTTTCTAACCCTTCGGCTTTACACCAGCGGTTAATTCGCCACGTTGGCCAAAACCAAGCCATACCGGTTTCAATAAGTCCCATACCCACGGACTCAAAATTTTTGGCAACTCTTTCTTTACGCTCAGACTCTGGCATTTCAGGGAAGCAGAGCTCCAAATTACGTAAAGAAATTTTTACCCGGCGTTTCATAAACTTCATCGCAGTTCTGCCTAACCACGTTCCTAATTTAAACAGCCACGGATAAGGTAAGAGGACTAAAATGTATAGCACTCCTAGCCCTAGCCAAGTTAACCAGTAACGTGGGTGCAGTAGTTCGCGCTCGAATTTCGGGTAAACGTGATTGTCAGCCATAACGGAGAAACCAGAACCTCGGTCAATGAATTGAGAGCCTATTGTAATAGAAATAACGGCGCTTGTGATAATATCGCCGCCATCTTAGTCTGTTTTGGAGCCTGGGGATGAAAGTAACCCTACCTGATTTCCGTCATGCCAACGTACTGGTTGTGGGTGACGTAATGTTAGATCGCTACTGGTATGGACCAACTAGCCGTATTTCACCGGAAGCGCCAGTGCCTGTCGTAAAAGTGGATACCGTTGAGGAGCGTCCTGGCGGTGCGGCTAACGTGGCCATGAACATTGCATCCCTTGGTGCAAACGCCCGTTTGGTGGGTTTGACCGGCATCGATGATGCGGCCAGAGCGCTGAGTGCGAAGCTGGGTGAAGTGAATGTTAAATGCGATTTTGTCTCGGTGCCGACGCATCCGACAATTACAAAACTGCGTGTTTTATCGCGTAACCAGCAACTGATTCGTCTCGATTTTGAAGAGGGTTTTAGCAGTATTGATCCTCAACCGATCTTCGACAGAATTCAGCACGTATTGCCAAAATTAGGTGCGCTAATTTTATCCGATTACGCGAAAGGCGCCCTGAACTCCGTCCAACAGATGATTCAATTAGCGCGTGCGGCGAACGTTCCCGTGCTGATTGATCCAAAAGGTACCGATTTTGAGCGTTACCGCGGTGCTACGCTGTTAACGCCAAATCTGTCTGAGTTTGAAGCCGTTGTTGGCCGCTGCAAAACCGATGAAGAATTGGTTGAGCGTGGTTTGCAACTGATGCGTGAATTTGAGCTGACGGCGTTGTTGGTGACGCGTTCTGAGCAGGGAATGACGTTACTACAGCACGACCAGCCACCTTTACACATGCCGACGCAGGCGCAGGAAGTTTATGACGTGACCGGTGCGGGCGATACGGTTATTGGCGTGTTGGCAACGTGTATTGCCGCAGGCACTTCGTTGGAAGAAGCCTGCTTCTTGGCTAATGCTGGTGCCGGTGTCGTGGTTGGCAAGCTGGGGACGTCAACGGTTTCTCCGATTGAACTGGAAAATGCCATTCGTGGACGCAGCGAGACGGGCTTTGGCGTAATGAGTCAAGACGAGCTAAAAGTGGCTGTCGCCAATGCTCGCCAACGTGGTGAAAAAGTCGTTATGACCAACGGCGTTTTTGACATTCTCCACGCGGGGCATGTCTCTTATTTAGCTAATGCGCGTAAGCTTGGCGATCGCCTGATTGTCGCGGTTAACAGCGATGCATCAACTAAACGCCTAAAAGGCGAAGAGCGTCCGGTGAATGCGTTGGCACAGCGTATGATTGTGCTGGCGGCGTTGGAAGCGGTGGATTGGGTTATCTCGTTTGAAGAAGATACTCCGCAGCGCATTATCTCTGAAATCTTGCCAGACCTGCTGGTCAAAGGTGGCGACTACAAGCCGGAAGATATTGCTGGTGGCAAAGAGGTTATCGCTGCAGGTGGTGAAGTGCGTGTGCTGAATTTTGAAGATGGCTGCTCAACCACCAATATTATAAAAACCATTCGTCAGGGGCACGAGTAAAGGCCTGACGCACGACAATCGGAACACACTGTGAGTGGATTAAAGCAAGAGCTGGGATTGGCTCAGGGCGTGGGGCTACTGTCGACTTCCTTGTTAGGAACGGGCGTATTTGCCGTTCCTGCGTTGGCGGCATTAGTGGCGGGCGATGATAGCTTATGGGCTTGGCCCATTCTGATTGTGCTCGTTTTTCCGATTGCTATTGGCTTTGCCGCGCTGGGACGTCATTTTCCTAGCGCCGGCGGCGCTGCTCATTTCGTCGGTATGGCATTTGGGCCGCATATGGCTCGGGTAACGGGCTGGCTTTTCCTCTCGGTTATCCCTGTTGGTTTGCCAGCGGCGTTACAAATCGCGGCAGGCTTTTGGCAGGCCATGTTTGGCTGGCATGGTTGGCAGCTACTGCTGGTCGAGGTCGGCACTCTGAGCGCGGTGTGGTTTCTCGGTACGCGAGGCGCCGGTTCTAGCGCTAACCTTCAGACGCTGATTGCTGCACTGGTTGTGGCTCTTGTAGTGGCTATTTGGTGGCGCGGGGGGATCTCTCCTGCCGAAATTCCATTCCCTCAACCGTCTGATGTTAGCCCTGGTAATTTATTCTCCGCTTTGGCAGTGATGTTTTGGTGCTTTGTTGGCTTAGAAGCCTTTGCTCATTTGGCTTCTGAATTTAAGCATCCTGAACGTGATTTCCCGCGGGCGCTGATCATCGGTTTGGTGTTGGCTGGGATTGTCTATTGGGGATGTACGGTCGCCGTGCTGCACTTCAATGCTTTCGGAGCGGAAAAAGCAGCGGCTGCGTCATTGCCGGGGATTGTAGTTCAACTGTTTGGACAGAAAGCGCTTTGGGTCGCCTGTATTATTGGCTATCTCGCCTGTTTTGCCAGCCTGAATATTTATACTCAAAGTTTTGCACGTTTAGTGTGGTCACAGGCGCAGCTACAACAGGGCAGTCGTCTGGCGAAACTTTCTGTACGTCAGGCGCCGGTTAATGCGTTAAATGTGGTTCTTGGCTGCTGCTTGGTATGTGCGGTTGGCATTTTTACTCTAGGCATCGCTTTAGATGAATTGATCATCTATGCCAATGGCATCTTTATTATGATCTATCTACTGTGCATGCTGGCGGGGTGTCGATTGCTTAAAGGGCGTTCACGTCTGATGGCGGCAATAGGTGGAGTATTATGCTTACTGCTGTTGTACATGGTGGGATGGAAAAGTGTGTACGCCATCGTTATGTTAGCCGCTCTGTGGGTTTTCCTGCCGAAGCGCACCACCGCGAGCGCTTAGATTCGTATTAATACCGTTGTTTTCTCCTGCATACCGAACAAACAAAAAAACGGAAGCCTAAGCTTCCGTTTTAGTTTTGAGTCTAAGTTGGATTATTCCGCGTCTTTGGTCGTCGTTTCTGTTGCTGCCAGTTTTTCTTCTAGTGCTGCGAGGCGTTGTTCCATCAGGGCGAGTTTCTCGCGGGTACGCATAAGAACTTGAGTCTGCACGTCAAACTCTTCACGGTTGACTAAATCCATACGGTTGAACTGTGCTTGTAGGATTTGGCGGATCTTCTTCTCGACATCATCCCCGAACTCACGCAGTCCTTTTGGCATAGATTCATGCACCTGACGAGCAATTTGTTCAATTTTCTTCGGGTCAATCATGGAGTGTTCCTTGGTCGTTATGGTCATGCGTTGTGGCTTCACACCACGATCAGAACGAATGACGATGATATTGAGCTGCGGCATAGCCGTGATGCTTTAAGCCCATAGTGTAATGCGAGTTGGCTAACGGATAAACCTCTGTGATCGTTCTTGGATAATCAGGAAAGCCGATTGCCCAAATTAGTCATTAGCGTTATAGTTGGCTTGCTTATTCTCAGGGCGGGGTGGAAGTCCCCACCGGCGGTAAATTTATGCATAACGCATGCCTTTAAAGGCGTGGCGAAATCATAAAAAGCCCGCGAGCGCTTACGCTGCAAAGTGTAAGGACAGCAGATCTGGTGTAATTCCAGAGCCGACGGTTAGAGTCCGGATGGGAGAGAGTAACGATACCTGTTGGGTTTATCCCACTCGCGTTATTAGGCGCGTAGGCCGTAGGCTTGCGTTTGCCACTCCTCAAAGCTGCCCTGATTCTGGTAATCCATATAATTAATGAGGTTTTTTTACCATGAATCAGACTTTACTTTCCGATTTCGGTACTCCGATGGAACGTGTTGAACGTGCGCTGACTGCACTGCGTGAAGGACGTGGTGTGATGGTGCTCGACGATGAAAATCGTGAAAACGAAGGCGACATGATTTTCCCTGCTGAAACCATGACTGAAGAACAGATGGCGATGACCATCCGTCACGGTAGCGGCATTGTGTGTCTGTGCATCACTGAAGAGCGTCGTTTGCAGTTAGATCTGCCAATGATGGTCAGCAATAACACCAGCCACTACGGCACCGCGTTCACCGTGACTATCGAAGCCGCCGAAGGCGTTACTACCGGTGTTTCTGCCAAAGACCGTTTGACCACCGTGCGTGCGGCGAGTGCAGAAGGCGCTAAGCCTTCTGATTTGCATCGCCCAGGTCATGTATTCCCACTGCGTGCGCAAAACGGCGGTGTGTTGACGCGTCGTGGCCATACCGAAGCCACTATTGATTTAGTCACTTTGGCTGGCTTCCGTTCCGCGGGTGTACTGTGCGAACTGACCAACGACGATGGCACTATGGCTCGTGCTCCAGAGGTGATTGTGTTTGCTAACAAACATAATATGCCCGTTGTGACTATCGACGATTTGGTTGCATATCGTCAGTCTCAAGAGAAAAAAGCGAGCTAATTGCTTGCTAGCCAAACGAAAAAGGACAGCCTAGGCTGTCCTTTTTGCTATTGAGACTGGATTAACCTAATGGGCTGCTCTGAAGCAACGTTAGGCTAAATCCCATCACGGTCATACCGCACAAAACGCCATAGCTCGGGTTATTCTGCGGATCGATTTCTTTCGCCAACGGCATGAGCTCATCGACTGACAGCGCGACCATAATCCCGGCCACCATCGCCATAATCGATGCCATGAATACTGGAGAGATAGCCGGTCCCAGCAGGAAGAATGCCAGCAGCCCTCCTAAAATCTCAGCAAAACCTGAAATACTTGCCCACCACAACGCTTTAGTTTTCGAACCTGTTGCGGCGTAAACCGGCCCAGCTACCGCAAGACCCTCTGGAATATTGTGAATAGCAACGGCTAACGCAATTCCCATTCCGAGTTCGAGATCGGAGCTTGCGGTGACAAAGGTGGCTATCCCTTCTGGAAAGTTGTGCAGGCTGATGCCTAATGTCAGCAGCATCGCCGTGCGGCGCAGGTTACGCGTTTTCCCCGCTTTAGGAACATCCATCAGATCGTGAGCATGTTGATGAGGCAACATCCTGTCCAATAGGAAATAGCCCACTAAGCCAATGATAAACATGCCGTAACCGAGCATAGGCGACATGCCTTGGGTATCTAGCGCGGCGGGTAGCATTTCCATTAACGAAATCAGCAGCATAATCCCTGCTGCAAAGCCGAGCGCAAAGGCTAAAACCCGGTTAGATGGTTTTTGCCCGACGATGGCTAACAACGCGCCGACAAACGTGGCACCGCCAGCAAGCAGAGTCAGAATGAGTGGTACTGACATAGCGCCTCCTTGTTGATAATGATTCCTATTATTGTTTTAACCTATCAGTAAGTAAATAGCGAATACAAAGTTATTACCAATAGAATTAATAACTCAACCTCATCGTGAGACGAAAGACTTTGGCTGGCAGAGAATATTCAAATTTACTGACAATCATCATCATGGTTATCTGGCAGACGATTTGTTGAATTGTGAGTACTGTAGAGGGATTCGGAGGCAGCGCCCTCCAGTAGATAAGAAAAGGATAATGTTATGACGACCTCTCGTATGCCTGCGTTGTTTCTCGGTCACGGTAGCCCGATGAACGTGCTGGAAGAAAATGATTACACGGCGGCTTGGCGCGAGTTGGGTCGAACGTTACCGCGTCCAAAAGCGATTATTGCCGTGTCTGCCCATTGGTTTACACACGGCACTTTCGTTACTGCGATGGAACAACCGCGCACTATCCATGACTTTGGCGGATTTCCACAGGCGTTGTTTGATACTCAATATCCTGCTCCGGGGGCCCCTGAGCTGGCTCGTCGAGTTCAGCAATTGCTCGAACCGGAAATGGTGCATTTAGATCACAGTGAGTGGGGATTGGATCACGGTACTTGGGGCGTGTTAATTAAAATGTATCCTGATGCTGATATTCCAGTGATCCAGCTTAGCATCGACGGAACACAGCCTGCGGCTTATCACTTTGCCTTAGGTAAAAAACTGTCGGCTTTACGCGATGAGGGCGTGATGATTGTGGCGAGCGGAAACGTGGTGCACAACCTGCGTATGGTGAAATGGCAAGGCGACGCTGAACCTTATCCGTGGGCATTCAGCTTTGATAATTTTGTGCGCGAGAATCTGGCGTATAAAGGTGAGGATCATCCACTGGTTAACTTTATGCAGCATGAGGGAGCGGAATTATCCAACCCTTCGCCAGAACACTTTCTGCCGCTGCTTTATGTCCTAGGTGCTTGGGACGGTGAAGAGCCAATCCGTGTCCCTATTGACGGTATCGTGATGGCGTCGCTGAGTATGTTATCTGTCGTCGTCGGAGAGTGAGCCCTGTTTATCGTTTGGGCGCGCGGGGTGCGCGCCCAAATCTTGCAATCATGGCATTTGAAGAAATTTGCCTGAAGGCTAGAACGACGAATTTGTGAGTTATTGCATATTAACTTTATGCTGGCGCATCAGGCTTTTTTCTCAGGAACATCCACATCAGTCCTAACCAAACCAACCCGCTGATAAGCCCATACACATTAAATACGCCGCTTCCTGCCCAAAGATAAATACGTTTTGCCAGCTCGATTCCCAATGCATAGATGCCGATGGTTGTCATACCCAGTGCCGCCGCGACGGTACCTTTGCGCATATCGCTGGCAAACAGCGTTAGGCGATAAAGCCCTGCGTTGATAAGACCCGTACCGAACGCGTAGAGACTTAGGCCAGCGATAGTCCAAAGGTAGGCATGCGGTGTAAACACGGTGCCAAAAGCCGCTAGCGCTAGTCCTGCGATGATAGGAGGAGCGCCAAGCCAAAGCGGTTTTTCAATCGGCATTTTGCCAGCAATGCGTGCCAGCACTAAATTTCCGGCAATGAGCGCAATGAAAATTGGCACCTGTAGCCAGCCGTAAGCTACTGGTGTCAGACCTTCTCCGTCGATCAGAATGACGGGCGAAATAGCCACCCAGGCCAACAACGGCAGAGCAGAGAAGCCAATTGATGTGGCGCCGCAGACAAAGCGTAAATTACCAAATATATGACGGTAATCAGCCAAGAGAGACTTTAGACGTAGTTTTTCTCCCTGAGACTGCGCGGTTTCCGGCATGCCTTTCCACAGACCCAACCATGCGACAAAAGCAACCAGCGCGAATACGGCAAACATGCTTTTCCATGGCGCAAATTGGATGAAGGCGGCACCCGCCAGGGGGCCAATCAGCGGTGCAATCAGGGCCACGTTTGCCATTAGCGCCATTAGCTTAATGCTGAGCGTTTGGTCGAAGGCCTCTTGCACAGCGGCATAGCCTACTGCACCGATAAAGCACAGACTGATTCCTTGAATGAAGCGCATCAGGATAAATTGCTCAATGCTGGTGGTAAACAGGGTCGCGATACAGGCGACAACGAATAGCATGACACCAGTGAGCATGACTGGCCGGCGGCCAATCCGGTCAGATAGCGGCCCAAGCAACCATTGCAGCATCATGCCGCCAAATAAGTACGCGGTTAATGAGGTTGGAACCCAGCTCACATCAGCATTGAAATCACGCACGACATGGATCATGCCCGGTTGGATCATGTCGTGGGCGATATAGGTCGCAAACTCGAAAAGTACCAGTGCAAGAGGGAACAGCACGGCGCGGCGAGTGAGCTTAGAAGCAGCAATATAGGATGACATCTCGGGTGATTACTCGGTTATTTATATCCGTCATACTTGAAGCTGCATCTGTGTTGGCTGTGCTCGCTCACCCGAATCACTTACTAGAATAAGTGATTCGGGGTTATCTCGCTTGCCGCCTTGGTGCAACTCCCATTATTTTGGATATATATCCATTATTTAGGATATAAGACTCCGGAAGAATAGCCCCGCCCTTTATAGGCTAAGGGCTTTATAGTATTTAAACCCGTTATTTAAAAACCACTAGCGGGTTATCTAACTGACCAGCAAACTTTAGGTTTTGCGATGGATCGCTGAGATTGATCATCTGGCGATTGTTCGCTAACTGTAGGCGGTTCAGGCAAGAGTGCGTAAACGCGGGGCTGAACATATCGTAACGTGCAAAGCGCTCCGCTAACTCAGGATGCGCCTGCTGATAGTCAGTCACACACTCTGAGACTCGTTGCCAGAACTGCTCCTGAGAATAGTCTCCTTGTTCGTGTAAGATCGCGGCCATGAAGCGGAAGAAACCGTCGAAAACGTCGGTGAAGATCGACAGAATCTTCAGCTCATCGGGAACAAATACCGCCACGCGTTTGGCTTTTTCTGGCAGATCGGCGTTGGGATCCATCACCACGATTTCTTCGGCGATATCCTTCATGAAAACGTGTACCGGCGTGTGGTTTTCCAGCACTAGAATCAGGTTTTCACCGTGTGGCATAAAAGCTAGATCGTAGGTGTATAGGCAGTGCAACAGCGGGCTAAGGTAGCTTTGCAGATAGCGTTTCAGCCATTCGCCCGTCTCGAGGCCAGAAGCTTGAATCATTGCAGGTAGTAGAGCGTTACCTTCACGATCTTGATGCAGCAGCGCCGCCATCGTCATAACACGTTGATTTGGCTGGATCAGCGCCAGTGGGCTTTCGCGCCACAGCGCTGCCATCATTTTTTTGTATGGCGTATCACCGCTTACTGCGCTTTCGTAATAGTGATTGCGATAGCCGATGGTGGCTACTTCGCGCAGCATACGGAAACCATAGTCGCGCAGGCAAGCGTCGTTATCGATGAGCTCGGCCAGCCATTCATTGATGCCCGGAGTGGTTGCCATGTAATACGGCGATAGGCCACGCATGAAACCCATATTCAGAATCGATAATGCGGTTTTGACATAACGCTTGCGGGGGGCGCTGGTGTTAAAGAAGGTACGGATCGATTGCTGTGCCTGATAGTTATCATCACCGATACCCAAATAAACCAACTCACGTTTAGCGATATCGGGTGCGAAAATCCCTGTCAGCTTGTTCTGCCACTGCCATGGATGAACCGGCATGAAGATATAATCGGTAGGATCCAAATCTTGTGCCATGAGCTGTTGGCGGAAATCATTCACCACGCTTGGGGTGAGCTCTTCTTCCAGCAATTGCTGATAACTTAGTTCTTCAATGCTGGCGAAATGGGCTTTGCTTTTGTGCGCGGCGAGCCAGACGAAATTGATGGGGGCGGCGGCTTCTGGCGCGTAGGCTTGGTAGTCAAAAGCGTCAAAACCGATACGGCCATTGTTCGCCACAAAGGCGGGATGGCCTTCCATCATGGCACCTTCCAACGTTTGAAAATCGGCGTCCAATAGCTGTTCAATCAAAACGCCTTCACGCAGATGTTTAAATGCGCTGCTGTAAAGCGTGCTGGTGATCTCTTCCATGTAAGTCGGTAGCATTTCTTGAGGAATACCAAGCACATCTTTGAATTCAATGATGAAGCACAGAGAGTCTAATTCCTGCTCAACGCCTGCCTGGGTCTTACGCAGAGATTCGGCATTGATGGCCCAATGCTCCAATGCTAGACGACGTGCGCGGAAGTGATAAACCACGTCGCCCTGTGGCGCAGCAAGCTGGTAGTCGGCAAGTTCTTCAGGAGACGCAGGGTGACTAATGCATTTTGGCGTAATCAAACGCTCGTGAGCAAATTCAGCAATGGCTTTGCGAACGTGTAGGCGATTGGCTTTGCTCCACAGTTCTGGGGTCAGATGCGCGATAACGTGACGGTTTTGTTCAGATACGGGCAAATGAGAAAATTGAGTATGAGCGGTCATGCGTGAGTCTCCTGACGGGAAACAGAGTGATATTGCGCGTCATGGCGCAGAGCGGCGGCGTGCTGGTCACGGTCACAGAAGGCCAGCCATGCCGTTTTGTTTGCCAGCTCGATTTTATGTTGGTAGACGAATCCGGCACGTTTATTTAGGCGATGAATTTTCTCGTTGCGCACGTCGGGTTCTACCACGATACGGGCTACGCGTTCGTCGCTAAACATGAAGGCAACGATGGTCTGGAAGACCGCCCAGGTAAAACCGCTGACGGGTTTATCCGCCGGAGCGACCAAAATGTGCATACCGTAATCGCTGCTTTGTGCTGGATAGCACTGACCCACCGGATCGTGGATTGCCTGATATCTCTCTAATAAAAACGTAGGTTTACCTTGATATAGGCCGATAAACGCGCCGTCAGGGTGGTGCTTGAGCAGATCCAGATAGAAATCTCGCACCTGCTCTACTGATTGTTCCATCATGCCCCAATAGCGTGCATAAGGTTGACTGACCCAGCTATGTAGAAGCTCGGCATCTTGAATGGCGTCCAACGGGCGAAGTGCGAAATCCCCGACGTCAGCCACCTGATGTTCAAAAACATAACTCATAACAAATCTCCGGTTTGCGGAGCAGCAAACTGTTGGAAGGCAATCTGTTCTTCAATGGGATAGTGCTCAGTACCGGTTATTTCTCGCAGGATCCATGAATTGCGATAGCAGGCCATGCCGAGATCGGGGGTGACAAAACCGTGGGTATGTAACTCGGCGTTTTGGACAAAAATCTCATTGTGCTGGGTGTCGATCGAATAATTTCGAGCCACGTCGTAGCGGCCTTTTTCATCCCATGCAATTCGGTCGTGGATCGGTTGTAAAAACGCTGGTGGCTGGTGGCGATATCCGGTGCACAGGATCACAGCCTCGCTGTTAATGGCAAAGTGTTGATCCTGTTCATGCTGATGTAGCGCCAGATTCAAGGCTTTGCTATTGGTTGTGTTCTGTACGCCGGTTAATGCCGTGTTGGTGAACAAGCGGGTGTTCACGTGCCCATCGAGACGTTTGATATACAGCAGATCGAAAATGTCGTTAATCAGACTGCTATTAATACCTTTGTAGAGCTGTTGGCTCTGCATATTGAGCTGGTCACGCTTTTCGGCAGGCAGTTGGTGGAAGTAATCCACATATTCTGGTGACGTCATTTCAAGCGTGAGTTTGGTGTATTCCAGCGGGAAGAAGCGAGGTGCACGCGTGACCCAGTTTAACTGATAACCATATTTATCAATTTCGGAGAGAAGATCGTAATAGATCTCGGCCGCGCTTTGCCCGCTGCCGACCACCGTAATTGAGCGGCGGGTTTGCAGTTCCTCTTTGTGGTGCAGGTACTGGCCAGAATGCACCATGCGTTCAGCCATTGGCTGGCAGCAGTCGGGAATGACAGGGGAAGGGCCAGTGCCAAGAACTAGGCGGCGAGTTTCAAACTTCAGTTTCTGACCGTTGCGAGTATCGCTGCAATGAACGTGATAGCAATGACTATCTTGATCGTATTCCACACGTTCAACTTTGGTATTAAATCGCAGATTGCTCAGGCGTTCAGTAGCCCAACGGCAATACTGGTTGTACTCCTTGCGCATCAAGAAGAAGCTTTCGCGAATGTAGAATGAGTAGAGTCGTCCCTGCTGTTTGATGTAATTGAGGAAACTCAATGGGTGCGTCGGATCTGCCAGCGTCACCAGATCGGCCATAAAAGGCGTTTGCAGATGAGCACTTTCCAGCATCATGCCAGGGTGCCAATCAAAGCCCGTGTTTTGGTCGAGAAAAAGCGCATTGACCTGCGATAGCGGCTGAGTCAAACAGGCCAGTCCCAGATTAAATGGCCCAATACCGATGGCGATAAAATCGTAAGGCTGCGTTGCCGCGCCGGTCTGAGAGGATAAGGAGAACTGGGTCATAGATCTTACCTTAGTTAGGTATTCACGAGTGGTAACAGTACAAAATCGATGCTCAGCATTCTTCCAGCGTTCTAGATTTCGGATACGGGCGGTGGAGCTGGCGTTAAATGACGCCATGACGTTAATTTAAAAGAGTTAGTTTTTATAAAAGGGTGCCGGTATATCCGGCATCCCTGTTTTAGAAGGTGCTTAGAAGGAATATTTCACGCCGACGACCACAGAGCGTTCTGCGCCGAACCAGCAGTTATTGCTGTCATAGCAGCTGGCGACATAACGTTTGTCAGTGATGTTGTTCACGGCCATTTTGAGCGTGGCGTTATCGAGTGCTGGCGTTAGGTTACCAAGCTCATATGACGCAGCCATGTCATACAGCGTCACGGCTGGCAGTTGCTCGGTATTGCTCTGGTTGGCTTCCATACGGCCAATGTAACGAATACCCGCACCAATGGTGAGACCACGAAGGAAAGTGTCATCAATGGTGTAGTTAGCCCATGCGCTGGCGTTATCTTTGGCTGTTTGTACCGGACGGTTACCAATGAGTGACTTGTTGGCATCCTCGGTAATTTTCACGTCGGTGTAGGCATAGTTTGCCGTTAACAGCAGGTTTTCCAGCGGCGAGGTACGAATTTCGAATTCATAACCTTTCGACTCAATTTCCCCACTCTGGTATTTCTCGTAAGGGTCAACGCCGTTCGGATTGGAGGTTAGCGCATTCTCTTTTTTGATATCAAACACAGCGGCCGTGAAGATAGTGTTTTGGCTTGGTGTTGCAAATTTCACCCCACCTTCCCACATCTTGCTGGTTTCAGGTTTGTAAGAACCCCCGCTTTTGTTACGTCCCGCTAAAGGCTCAAAGCCTTCGGAGTAGGCAACATACGGAGAAATACCGTTATCAAAGTGGTACATCGCGCCATAGCGTTGGGTGTACTTACTCTGGCTGAAGGTTTCGTCAGTATCGGCACCGTATTGCAGGCCGTAGGTGCGTTTTTCGTATTGGTCATAGCGACCACCGGCGAGAATTGTTAGCTTGTCGAGATCGATTGAATCCTGCCAGTAGTAACCATTCTGATGCATGCTGTAGCGCACGTTGGTTGCCAGAGAGGGATCCCATGCAATGTTGCCACGATTAATTTCGCTGTTGTCGCGGTCAAAGATATCGATGCTTGGTGCCACGGCATCTTGATATTCAGTCTTGTTGTTCTGCCATTGGTAATCGAAGCCCAACAGTACGTTATGGCGCAGGAATGCGGTATCAAACTTACCGGCAATCTGGTTATCAATATTGAAGGAGTCCATGCTTTCGTCAGTCATATACATACGACGGCCTAGAGTACGGCCATCATCAGCCAATCCAGTACTGTAAGTATTTTCCTGATAAGCCGTGATGTGCATGAAACGAGCTTTTTGGGTGAATGACCAATCATCGTTGAAGCGGTGGTCATACTGGTAGCCCACAGACTCTTGCTTGCGCTTGTACGCTTCCCAGTTGTGGTCACCTAAATAGACATCCGTAGGCAATTTGCCATAAGGCGAGTATTTAAATGTGCCTTCACCTGGCAGGGACGTATATACGCCCGCCTTAGGATCGTTTTGCAGGAATGCCTGCACTAACAGACTGTTATTATCGTCGATATCCCAACGCAGCGAAGGCGCTAATAGATAACGTTCGTTCTTGGAGCCTTCAGCCTGTCCATCAGATGCGCCAGCTAAACCAACAAAACGATAGCTAACATCGCTGTCGCCAATCTGTCCGGTAGAGTCGATTTTTCCCTCACGGCGATTATCGCTGCCGGTATCGAATTCAACGTCGGTATTTTGGATTTTCTGCGGTTTTTTGCTGATCATATTCACGATACCGCCAGGGGAGGCGTTACCGTATAAAACGGATGCTGGGCCTTTCATCACTTCGATGCGGTCCAACATGTAGGTATCTACCTGACCCTGAATGTTCCACTCGTTGTAAGGCAGCTGTAAGCCATCAAGGTAGTTTTCGCTGTTTTTAAAACCGCGAATGGTGAATTCGTCAAAACGGGTGATTGCCCCGCCACGGTTTTCGGTAGTGACACCAGACACATAGCGCAATGCTTCGTTGAGCGAGCTAATCCCACGCTCGTCCAGCTCTTGTCCTTCAACGGTATTGATGGTCTGAGGAGTATCCTGCGCGGTCAGATCTGATTTAGTCCCGGTGTTTTCATAGCTTCCTAGAGGAGGAAGACTGGATTTGGCGCTAACGACGATTTTGTCTTCGTTGCCAGAGGTTGCTGTATCAGTTTCTGTAGCGGCAAAGGCGCTCAAAGGGAGAAATAAGCAGCCGATAGGTAACGCGGCTTTTAACGAAGAGCAAATAAACGCATTGTATTTCATCTAATGATCCCTGCTTGAAAAGCACGAAAATCTAATAATTAATTGTGAGCACTCTGGTCATCACTGGTTGTTAACCAGTCAATGACATCGCTTCATCAAATGCGATACAGAATGATAATTATTCTCGTTAGCTTTGGTAGCTTTTCTTCAGGGAAAAAGGGGAAAACTATTTTTCTTTGTGATCTTTGTCACATATTAATCATTGTTTATCATGATTAACCTTATAAATATCATTGAATTTAATGAGTTGCTGTCATTAAAACGCGATATCTTAATGTGTTTTTAATCTAAGGGAATATGGCTTTAGCTGAGGAAATGCATGCTGGGAGATAAACTAACAAGAGAAGGGGGGAGATACGAAATATAAACGAGTTACGATGATATAGGTTGACGATATCAACCTATATCAAAGCAAGCTTAGTTCACCGTTGAATGAACAAGAGCTCAGAGATGCCAGTCTGACTAGATCAAATCACCTGTTTTTGGATCGGCACCATACTTGTTGTCTCCACGAGTACCTTCTTTGCAAAGAGTAATCAGTAGAATGATAGGGCCAACAAGTGGTATCAGAGCAATGAAATAAAACCAGCCTGAATGGTCGGTGTCATGCAGTCTTCTGTCAATGAGAGCTATACTTGGAACAAGTATGGCTAATGCATAAATTATCGCTAAGATGCTAAAGATAATGCCCAGCATACTATCTGAGAATATACTCGTTAACACAAATAACACAACGCTGATAATGGATGAAAACAGGGTAAACATCCAATATTCTTTGCGGCGAGCACGACCATTGAAATTAGCGTAATTTTCTTTGACTACTTTGAGAAACCATTCCATGTACAAAACTTCCTTGCGAGTAAGTTGAAATATCATGGATATAATAGTTTTTTTTTAAAGAAGTTTTGCTTATTTCAACGTGAAGCAATGCTTAAATAACCATATCTTATTGAACGATAAAGTTAGTTTCTGGACGTTCTGCTTTTGGATCGGGCCCATAACAATTATCGCCGCATGTGCCTTTTTTGCAGAGAAATACAAACAGAACGATAGGGCCAATAAATGGAATGAAAGAAATTAAGTAAAACCAACCGGACTGGTTTGTATCGTGTAGCCTTCTGACGAGAACGGCTAGATGTGGAATTAGCGTTAAAAGCATATACAGTATGGAGAGAATAGCAGTGAG
The DNA here is from genome assembly GCF_001816025.1 of Hafnia sp. HMSC23F03. Taxonomy (NCBI): domain Bacteria; kingdom Pseudomonadati; phylum Pseudomonadota; class Gammaproteobacteria; order Enterobacterales; family Hafniaceae; genus Hafnia; species Hafnia sp. HMSC23F03. The sequence goes on along the minus strand of NZ_KV824214.1, from coordinate 102,920 downwards.
ACCCGAAATATCAGTTTCAATTGTTATAGAAAGCCATAGAATGAGTGCCAGTATAAGCATATGGAAAAGTGAAAACATCCAGTACTCTCTACGGCTAGCACGGCCATTAAACTCTGCGTAATTTTTCAACGCATGAATATACGAATTCATTGAATCAAATCCCTTGATTTAAAGAGGGGATAGGATACTCGACAGGTAACCAATAAGCCTGATATTGATCAATAAGCCCGCTATTTATAATGGCATTTTTAACGCAAAAATAATTACCCTAAATTTAATGGGCAATCACCACACTCTTTCATTTTAGGCAGCTTATAGCGCTGGCAGCAGGTGCGGCGCTGAATCGTACCGTTACGCATCAGAACAGTACGATAGAGTGGATTCTCTTGCCCATTTGGGAATACCGCCGTAAAGAATAGCGCATGTTCTAGCTGAGAAAAGGTGACGTCGCCGAGCAGAGGGCGAAGTTCCCCCAAATACCAATGCATCACATAACCAATGTTGCTCCACATGAGCTTGGCGTTTAAAACACCCTGCCGTGCAATCGCATTGACTGCCGGAAGCAAATGACGTTCAACCAGTGACACGATCCTCTGCAGAGGTGTGCTATTGCGAGTCTCGCTGGATATCAGTTTTGGATAATAGATAAATGCCTCAGGCCGTCCACTTTCGTGGAAGCGAACTTTGAACTGGCGGATATGTGGATCTAAAGGGGCAGAATGCTGGAGTAACAGCAGCATCATGGGCGGCACCAGCAACCCAAAATACCACTGAGCCCACAGTGATTCTAACGGTTTGGCTTCTGGGCTTTTGTCTGGAAACTCGGCGTAGTGTTCATGCTGATAACGCGACATAAGCTTGGCGTACGTTCCCGTAGCGGACCACTGCATTGCGGATAAATCATGGCTAGATGCAGTTTCATCAATCAAAAACGTTGTCAGGAAATGAGGATAATGCTGGCTGAAAAGCGCGGTTAACTCTTCCGCTTCTGGCGGAAAAGCGGGAAATACCGCAGGAAGGTAGGCATCGAGCTCAGTCAGCGCAGTTATCTTCACCAAAGCATCCTAGATAGCAGGGATAAAAACGCAATAATACTGATAACTATTATCAATCGCAAGAATGCGAAGCGAAAAATGCGGTGAGGGTAGAAAAGGAGAAAGATTGGCGGCTAAGAGTGTGTCCTTGGCCGCATAGCGCTGCGGATATAGAAAAAGTAGACATATTTCTATTTGGTATTATACAAAATAGAATAATTTAAGCGTCGGTGCCGCAGTCTATATTTGATCGATTGACTCGCTGTCATATCCGTAGCGTATATAAACAGTTAGGCCTCTTTTTGCAGTGAAACTCTATTACGACCTTTCTGCTTAGATAGGTACAGTGCCTGATCGGCGCGAGCGATAGCATTCTCTAAATTATTATTGTACATCTCTGAAAGACCCGCTGAAACGGTGACTACGCTGTACCCATTTGGCTGGTATTCATTTATCAGTGCTAATTGTTCCACATGTGAACGAATATGTTCACAGATTTGGATGGCTAACGTCTCAGAAGCATCGCGTAAAATAAGTAAAAACTCTTCGCCGCCGTAGCGAACAGCTAAATCTCTGCTGCGTACGGCTTCTTTGATAATCTGAGCAATGGCCGTCAATGCGGTATCACCATACTGATGGCCATAATGATCGTTATAAAGCTTAAAAAAATCGATGTCTATCATCACAACAAAATGTTTGTGTTCAGCAGTGCAGTCGTTGCTCATGTGATGAAATTGAAACTCCAGACCACGACGATTGAGTAACGCAGTGAGTGGGTCAATCATGCTGAGGTCGCTGAAGCGGGCCTTATCGCGTTCAAGTTGGTTTACTAATTGACGAGTGAAAGCCTCGCGTCTGCGGGTTATGGCGTGGTGAAGGGATAGCGCCATAATTGGTAATGCCAGCACGAATAAGATACGCGTCATATTATGGAAGTCCTCCAAAATAATAACGGTAATCGCCACAGGGATAGCATTTAGGCAAAAGGCCAATAAATTGTCAGAAAGAGTCACCGCAGCAATAAAAAAAACGCTAAACAAATTGATTAATAAAAATTCGTGCCCGCTTACATCGACGTGCCGATATTTTACTGCAATATGAAATGACCACAGTACCCCCAATAACAGTGCAGCAATATTGAGCTTTAACAGGTATTTTTCACGATGCCATATCAGCGATATGGCAGAAAATAGGCAAAAAACGAAAATGCCGATTCCTGCAATCGTATACGGTGGATCTGTTTGTAATGGGTTCAGCAACGCATAAAATGATGTCGCACCATTTAACAGAATAAATAGCAGGAAGGTCATATGGCTTTTGCTATTTAATAACTCATCGTAACTTTTTGCGTTCATTAAAAATGGGCTCGTGGCTGTCAATATTGCTCGGATTAGGAATTTGAAATGACTGGATGTTCTCAGTATTAGAAAAAATCTTCTGAGATTATTCTTATTCGGCGATAAAAGTAACAGTTTTGATCGGAGAAGTCATGTGCTTGTAATTAATGTGGGTTACAGGGAAATGAAGTGGATAAAAAATCATCACTTTTTTGCCTCTATGCGCGATGAGAGTGGGTACACATACAGAATTCATGGGTGAAAATTAAAAAATCTCAGTTTATGATATTGGGAATCATTATCATCTATGGTGCGATTTATGCTGATAGTATCGATAGCGTTGCTGGCGGTGTGGGGGATAAGCCTATGGGCATGGCGATCATTGAGCGGGATTTGGGGGATTAGTCTACCAACATTGGTTTTACCCTTGCTGATCGTCTCGAATCTGAATTTATCTTTTTTAAAAGGCATGATGGTTCTAGCTATGCTAACAACGCTGGCTATGCTGTTTAATCCACGCTTGCGCGATTATATTTTACTGCCGTCCGGTTTAGCTCTGGCGGGAGGACTTGCGACAATTTCTTTAAATTACAATTACTTTGGTGTCTAACTGCTGGGAGGAGACTGAAATACATGTGTACAAAGAGGAGAGGGAAGTTGTTAAAGCTCTGGGATATGCAAGGATAAGGCAGGATAAGAAAGAAACAATCTGTTGGTGCGAAGAGAGGGACTTGAACCCTCACGTC
>NZ_KV824214.1:63842-99783 GCF_001816025.1 Hafnia sp. HMSC23F03 | reverse complement strand
AGCTAGCGCGTCTACCAATTCCGCCACCTTCGCACATCAGATTACTTTTTCGTACTACTTCGAACTACATTGCCGAAATATGCTCACCAGCTTGGTGCGAAGAGAGGGACTTGAACCCTCACGTCCGTAAGAACACTAACACCTGAAGCTAGCGCGTCTACCAATTCCGCCACCTTCGCATACCGTTTATATTGCTTTGCAGCAACATAACCACGGAGGCGAATTCTAGAGATTTTCGCGGTTACGTCAACACTTATTTCCCCATCGATGTGTGTTTGTGGCGTGTTTGGTGAAAATGTGGACATTTATTTTGTAAATTGCGTTAGTGCTAGAAATTATTGCGATGAATGGTGGTTACGGAGCAGAGCGGCGAAGGGAGTACGACTGATAAACCTAGGCATATCAGTCGTAGAATTCATTAGCGTTTTTTCTTGGCGATAGCTGCGCGACCCAGACGAGCTGAGTAGACTTTGAAACGCCCTGTTTGAGCTAGCACTTCATGTGAGCCAAAAACATCGTCAAGCAACTGTGGATACGGCAAGAACGCGTTAGCCACGATGCGCAGTTCGCCACCGATTTGCAGCTGTTTTGCTGCGCCGCGGATCAAGGTTTCAGCGGCAGTTAAGCTGGTCTGCATTCCATCGTGGAACGGTGGGTTGGAAATGATCATATCAAAACGGCCATTCACGTCTGAATAAACGTTGCTGGCGAGCACTTCACCCTGAATGTCGTTAGCTGCCAGCGTTGCACGGCTGGATTCCAACGCCGCTGCGCTCACATCGGTAAGCGTTAGCTTAACCTTGGGTGACATTTTGGCCATTGCCGCTGACAACACGCCAGCACCACAACCCACATCCAGCACTTTGCCTTTCATGTGTGGTTCAAGCGAAGAAAGTAACAGGTGGCTGCCGATATCCAAGCCGTCACGGCTGAAAACACCTGGAAGGGTTGCGATAGTGAGGCTGCCTGTCTGGTAATTTTCCCACCAGTCTTCAAGATTGAAATCGCACTGTTTTTCTAAACGTCCATGATACAGACCGCAGCGACGTGCGCTGTCAATTTTCACCAGAGGCCCGAACGTTTCGATAATGCCTTCTGCACTACGCACGCCAGCGCGGTTTTCGCCAACGATAAACAACTCAGTGCCAACTGGCATTAAAGAGAAGAGGTTTTGCAGTTGAAACTGCGCTTCCTGTTTGCTCTTAGGCCAGTAATAAATCAGGGTATCGCAATCAGCGACTAAATCTGCGTCTGCCGTCAAGCCAAACCGGCAACGTTCGCCCATGGTACGGCTCAGTTGCTGCCAATGATGATATTGATTGGTATGAACGCGAACCTCTGCCGCTTCAAACTGTGCTGGCAGGGTATCTTGTAAATCGCCTGCAAAGAGGACTCGGCGTGGTTCAAATTCCTCGCTGTGGCGCAGAATGACTTCGCTGGCAGGGGTAAATAATGACATTAAACGTGTTTCCTTAGGTTAACTAGGCGGGGAGTATATACCCAAATTACGTGGAGTTGCAGTAAGGCAGTAAGAGAGGAAATTCGACGCAGAGGCAGCTTCACGTAAAGATGGGGAGAGCTTTAATGACGTAGGTTCGATAGGTTTGCTAGAATAACGCCGCAGATAGTCATCTTAACGTCTCTTTTTATCTACAAGCAGGACAGTATGGCCTCCCGACGCGATCTTCTTTTACAGCAGCTTGGTATTACCCAGTGGGTGCTGCGGCGTCCAACTGCGCTGCATGGCGAGATTGCGGTCAGTGTATCTGGCTCGACTCGCTTGCTAATTGTATCGGCTGAGCCGATTTCTCCTGATGACATATTACTGTGTGACGTACTCAAGGCGTTGATGCTATCGCCTGAACAGGCGGTGATCCTCACGCCAGATCAATACGCCATGCTAAGAGATAGCGAAAAATATCATGTCTGGTGGCTCGGTGAAACATCGACGACAGAACGCGACGGCGTGATGCTGCACTCTCCGGCGCTCAGCGCGCTTTATCATAACTCCGGTGCGAAACGCGCCCTATGGCAGCAAATTTGTCATGATGAACAACATTTCTTCCCTCAAGGGTGAGATTTCTCCTCTTACCGAGGCCGATTTTAACGCTGCTTTTGAGATTGAGCGTGCAAGCCATGCATTTCCATGGACTGAAAAGACCTTCCTCAGTAACCACGGTGAACGCTACTACAATCTGAAACTAGAGTGTGATGGCGTATTAGCTGCTTTTGCGATTACGCAGGTGGTGCTAGATGAAGCGACATTATTCAATATTGCCGTTGCGCCAACCCAGCAGCGTAAAGGTCTGGGCCGCGAGTTGCTAGAAGCATTGATTTCCGATCTGGAGGAAAAAGGCATTGTGACATTATGGCTCGAGGTGCGGGATTCCAACCGTGCGGCAATAGCGCTTTATGAGTCGCTAGGTTTCAATGAAGTGTCGGTGCGACGTCATTATTACCCAACCGCCGATGGGCGTGAAGATGCGCGCATTATGGCGCTGCCGCTGGGCTAAACGGGAAAACAACGTTTTTGTTGTTATTTGATTTAAATACAACTATTTTGTTGTTTTTATTGAGGGCAACAATAAATAAGTTGTATTTGAAGTGAAAAACAACAGATTAGTTGTTAATTGCGTGATTAACAACTAATCTGTTGTTATTGTCTTATGCTGAGTTTAACGCGATGAAACACCTCTCTGAGCTACCCAGCTTGCTTAAACTTCGTCGGCAGCAACTTGATCTCAACCAAAAAGATATGCTGATGAAAATCGGGATGTCGCAGCAGCAATATCAGCGAATTGAGGCTGGAGGCGATCCGCGCCTTTCGACGCTGCTGCGAGTATTGGAGGGAATGGATTTGGAGTTGCTGTTGGTTCCGAGCAATAAAGTTTCTGCGGTGGAAGAACTCATAACTCCAATGTCTAATCATCACCGGGGGCCGATGCCATCAGATGAACAAGCGCAGGCTCAGTATGATGAGTGGGAAGATATTATGCGTAAATTAGAGGACTAGACGTGAGCAGGCAAACTGAGTCCGTGCAGGCATTAGCGCTTTATCTCAACCAACAACGTATTGGGATTTTGACGCATTATGCAAGTAACCATAATATTCTAACCTTTGATCCTGAATATATTGCGTTACCAACCACGGCTCGCCCTATTTTTACGCTGCAACAAGTTATCAAACCTCATTATCTACAGTCTCCGCTGAGATCGACTATGAAGCTGCCTCCGGTGCTGTCTAACCTTCTTGCAGAAGGCGCGCTGCGCGACTGGATGACGCAAAAGCTGAAAGTTCATCACGACGCCGAGTTTCCCTTACTTGCCTATACCGGTGGTAATTTGCCCGGCGCACTTATCGCGAAACCTCTTCCATTGGGTGATATTCCTGCATGGGCATTATCTGCGCGGGGGGAACGTTTAGAAGCGATACAGATTGAGGTTTGCCATCAGGCTGATAAGTTTTCTTTGGCCGGGGTGCAGATGAAATTTTCCGCCCAAGGCCGAGATAATCGCTTCAATGTTAGTGCAGACACTGACGGTGATAGCTGGATTATCAAAACGCCGTCAACGATCCACGCCCACGTGCCGGAAAATGAATATACGGCGATGATGCTGGCGAAAGCGATTGGCGTTGAGATCCCAGAGATTAAATTAATCGAGCTGTCTCAGTTAGATAATTTACCCAAGATTAATCTACCTGATGAACGCTACGCATATGCCATTCGGCGGTTTGATCGTAGCGAGGTGGGTAGGATACACACTGAGGATTTTGCTCAAATACTTGAGGTCTATCCGCAGGGAAAATATGGCAGCTATAACTATGACATTATGGCGGCGTTGTTATACCGGTTTGGTTCCCGCGGTTTAGCTGACGTACAGCAAATGGCACGGCGTTTACTGGCGAATGTGCTGCTGGCTAACGGTGATGCACATTTGAAAAACTGGACGATGATCTATCGCGATGCTTTAAACGCTCGATTGTCTCCGGCCTATGATATTGTGACGACCTTGCCTTACGTCTTAGGCGAGGATAGCGTGGCTCTGAATATGGCCAGAGAAAAGCGTTGGGGCAGCATTGAGCTGTCTACCTTTGCGCGCTGGGCTGAACGTATTGATATTGCCTGGCCTGCCATTGCCGTACATTTACAGGATGTCATTTCAACGGCGCGGCAAATTTGGCCTTCGATGCTTGAGGAAATGCCGATGATGGAGGAACACAAAATCTTCTTAAGAAGCCATTGGGCAAGTCTATCTCCCGACTTCCGTATCGCAGTGCCTTAGCGCTTAAAACGATTGATTGTCTAACCTGTCTAAATCAGGGAAAATAGCGCGCTATACCCGTCATACTTCGAGCTGCATGTGCGTTGGCTACGTTTGTTCATCCTAGTCACATAGTTATCTATGCTGGTAGGGATTCACAAACTTGCCGCCTTCCTGCAACTCGAATTATTGAGGTTATAACCCTTTTTATTCCCACTTTGCGTATCAATAAATCGTCTTGATTATGGGCGTTGGCGCAGGGTGGCTAACGATAGAATGTGAAAAACATGTCTCCTAGTGAATACGCACGCGAAGTGGCTAAACGCCGTACTTTCGCAATTATTTCTCACCCCGATGCCGGTAAAACCACGATTACTGAAAAAGTTCTGTTATTCGGACAGGCTATTCAGACCGCAGGTACGGTTAAAGGCCGTGGCTCTAACCAACATGCCAAGTCTGACTGGATGGAGATGGAAAAGCAGCGTGGTATTTCTATCACCACGTCCGTGATGCAGTTCCCTTATCACGACTGTTTGGTTAACCTGCTTGATACCCCAGGGCATGAAGACTTCTCGGAAGATACCTATCGTACGCTGACTGCCGTTGACTGTTGTCTGATGGTGATTGATGCCGCGAAAGGCGTCGAAGATCGTACCCGTAAGCTGATGGAAGTTACCCGTCTGCGTGATACACCGATCCTGACTTTCATGAACAAAGTCGACCGTGAAATCCGCGATCCGATGGAATTGTTAGACGAAGTCGAAAACGAGCTGCGTATTGTATGTGCGCCAATTACATGGCCAATCGGCTGTGGTAAATCATTTAAAGGGGTCTATCACCTCTATAAAGATGAAACCTATCTGTATCAGACGGGTAAAGGCCATACTATTCAGGAAGTGCGCATCGTTAAAGGTCTGGATAACCCTGATTTAGACGCGGCTGTTGGCGACGATTTGGCTGAACAGCTGCGTGGCGAATTGGAGCTGGTGAAAGGTGCTGCTGCCGAATTTGACAAAGATGACTTCCTGAACGGCGAGCTGACACCGGTATTCTTCGGGACTGCACTGGGTAACTTTGGTGTGGATCATATGCTGGACGGCTTGGTTGAGTGGGCTCCTGCGCCAATGCCGCGTAAAACCGATACGCGTGAAGTTAGCGCTTCCGAAGAGAAATTCACCGGCTTTGTGTTTAAGATTCAGGCAAATATGGATCCTAAACACCGTGACCGTGTGGCCTTCATGCGCGTGGTGTCCGGGCGTTATGAGAAAAGCATGAAGCTGCGTCAGGTTCGTACTGGCAAAGACGTTGTGATTTCTGATGCGTTAACCTTTATGGCCGGTGACCGTTCACACCTTGAAGAAGCCTATGCTGGCGACATCATTGGTTTGCACAACCACGGTACTATTCAGATTGGCGATACCTTCACACAAGGTGAAGATATGAAGTTCACCGGCATTCCTAACTTTGCCCCTGAACTGTTCCGCCGTATTCGTCTGCGCGATCCTCTCAAGCAAAAACAGCTGTTGAAAGGTTTGGTTCAGCTGTCAGAAGAGGGCGCCGTACAGGTGTTCCGTCCAATTCATAACAACGATCTGATCGTTGGTGCGGTCGGTGTGCTGCAGTTTGAAGTGGTGGTTGCACGTCTGAAGAGCGAATACAACGTTGAAGCTATCTACGAATCTGTCAACGTCTCAACGGCTCGTTGGGTTGAATGCGATGACGTGAAGAAATTCGAAGAGTTTAAACGTAAGAACGAGCTTAATCTGGCGCTGGATGGTGGCGATAATTTAGCCTATATCGCACCAACGATGGTCAATCTCAATCTGGCAAGCGAACGCTATCCAGAAGTGAAATTCCGCAAAACACGTGAGCATTAATCTTTTTCCCGCATAGTTTTTCTGCTGAATTTGTTCAAAAACCGCACTCTCGTGCGGTTTTTTTATGCCTGAAATTCGCAGAATCGTCTTAATAAGCCGCTTTTTTGCACAAAAAAACGTCAGTTATTGTGATCTAAACTGCATTTTTTTGTTACTGGGCTATAGTTATTCCAGCGGCGCAAGACATCTAACGCCAAATGAATTTATTAGTTTGGCTTAAGTATTGAATGCACCACGGTAACAAGGTTGGAAATATAACACATTGATTTTGAATCAGCAGACTAACGATTGACTCTTCACTCTTAGGAGTGATTAACCAAGTTTTTGATGGTTTTCCAGACATGATTTGTTAATCTTTTGTTTGTTAATTGCTGATTTGAAACTTTTCTAGCTTTGCCAAGGTGGTCTCTGGCTGCATTTTAAAGCATTAGCACAGCGAGTCTCCGATGAGACGATGTGAAAAGGGCCGAAAGTAATACGGTCCGCGGCGTACAGCCGTTACTGAAATCAAAAGGAAGAAATCGATGAAAAATACCAAGTTTGCACGTTCAATGATGGCGATTGTTTTAGGTTCCGTACTGGTTAGCGGTAGTGCTATGGCAGAAGAAACCTTAATGCAGAAAGCACAAAGCGCGGCTGACTCTACCGGTGCGAAAATCGATAGCTCCATGAAGAAAGTCGATGGCTATATGGATGACAGCGGTATTACCGCCAAGGTAAAAAGTGCGCTGGTCGATGCCAAAGACATCAAAAGTAACGACATCTCCGTCAATACCAGCAAAGGCGTAGTGACTCTGAATGGTTTTGTGTCTTCTCAGGATCAGGCTGAGCGCGCTGTGAAGCTGGCGAAAGGCGTCGAGGGTGTTAAATCCGTCAGCGACAAGCTGCACGTGAAAGACAGCACCAAATCCAGCGTTAAAGGATATGCCAGCGACACGGCGATCACTAGCGAAGTAAAAGCTAAACTGCTGGCCGACGATTTGGTTCCATCACGTAACGTGAAAGTTGAAACCCAAGACGGCTTGGTACAGCTTTCCGGTACGGTGAAAACTAAAGCCCAATCCGATCGTGCCGAAAGCGTTGCTAGCGCGATTGAGGGTGTAAAAAGCGTTAAAAATGATCTGACAGTAAAACAGTAATCTGCTTTCCCCGAACGTACTTACCCAAGTACGTTCGGAGTGATTACCCTTTAGAAATAACTGAGAAAAGAGCAGAGCGCCTTCAGTTAGGCTCTTAATTTTTATTTAGGCAAGGTAAGGAGAGCATATGTTTCGTTGGGGAATTATCTTTTTAATCATTGCATTGATTGCAGCAGCATTAGGTTTTGGTGGCTTGGCCGGTACGGCAGCTTGGGCCGCTAAAGTGGTGTTTGTCGTCGGTATCATTCTGTTCCTGGTGAGCTTGTTTACAGGCCGACGTCGTCCTTAGGTGAGGATACCCTTGTTGCTCATGGCGAGTATTTTTCGACAAGAGCCATTGGGGTATCGACACCAAACCCACCATCCGTGTCTGATGGAAAGCGCAATAGGTTTGTAAATATGAACGGTGACATTGTTGTTGGTAAGTGGAAGCAAATTCGCGGTCAAGTCAGGTCTACTCTGGCTGAATGGCTTGGTCATGACGGTGAATGGCTTACTGGCAACAATGATTGCCTCCTCGGATTGTTGCAAGAGGATTACGGAATCGCGCAAGACAGGGTATCCTCGGAGGATGTAAAGATTCATTGAGGATGGATGGTTGGGATATAGAATACCGATTACGCTGGGTAATATTGAGCCATTAGCGTACAAGCCCTACCAGCCGGGAAAAATAGCGCTGGTATGTGAAGGCGGCGGACAGCGTGGAATATTTACCGCTGGCGTGCTGGATGAATTCCTACGCGCGCGCTTTAACCCCTTCGATCTCTACCTCGGCACTTCTGCTGGGGCACAAAACCTTTCTGCGTTTGTTTGTGGCCAGCCCGGCTATGCTCGGCGCGTTATCACACGTTACACCACTTCCATTGATTTCTTTAATCCGCTGCGATTTGTGCGTGGGGGACATTTGATCGATCTTGATTGGTTGATCGAAGCGACGGCCAACGATCTTCCGCTGGCGATGGATTACGCAGAGCAGCACTTAGGTGACGATCGCCAATTGCTGATGTGTGCCAGTCGCAGTGAAGATTTCGCGCCAACCTATTTTCCTGCCAAGCGCGACAACTGGCTTGAGGTGATTAAGGCCAGCAGCGCCATTCCGGGATTTTACCGTTGGGGCGTTGAGCTAGATGGTGTGAGCTACCACGATGGTGGAATTAGTGATGCGATCCCCGTACGCGAAGCGCATCGACGCGGTGCTGATACTATTGTGGTGATCCGTACCGTTCCGTCGCAAATGTTTTATACACCCAAGTGGATGCGACGCATGGAAGCTCTGCTGGGCGAAAGCAGCCTGCAGCAGATGGTTAAAATGTTGCAGTATCACGAGAAAAGCTATCGTCGCATTCAACGCTTTATTGAGAAACCGCCGGGAAAAGTGCGAGTCTTTGAAATCTATCCACCGAAACCATTAGCAAGTCATGCCCTCGGTAGTAAAGTCGCGGCGTTAAATGCTGATTACCATCTGGGACGACGCTGCGGCCGCTATTTCTTGGCAACCGTCGGGCATTGGCTATTGCCGCGTGAAAACCAGCCCAATACTAGCAAAAAGCTGGCTTCACGCCGTTTGTTGCAGCCTTCAGATACCATTGCGCCTGAGGTGCCTATTGTTGCAGCAAGCCATTCAGCGGCTAAAACGGGTATTTTACTGCCAGAACCGCAAACAAACATGGTTGCTGAAAAGTCACTGATTTTGCCCGATAGCGTTCATCTGGATAAGAGTTCGCGGCAAAAAGGAGCCGATCCTGCGGGTAGTGTGACACAGGCAAATCCACAGCACACGGATAAGCCAACGTCGCAGGACAGCACGTCATGAGTGAGGGTAAGGATGAAATCGGTCGCCATATTCGGTTTATCGATACCCACTGTCATTTCGATTTTCCCCCGTTCAGCGGGAACGAGTCTGACAGCATTGAATTAGCCTACGCACAGGGAGTGCGTCATATCATCGTACCCACCATCAGCGCAGAACGCTTTCAACGAGTGCTAGCGCTGGTGAATCTCCATCCCATGCTATTTGCCGCTGTCGGGCTTCACCCGCTTTATATCGCGCAGCATATCGAACAGGACATCGAACGTCTCTCGGATGTTTTAGCAAGCAAACCAAACAGGCTGGTTGCAGTAGGGGAGATCGGGCTCGATTTATTTATGGATAATCCCCAGCTTGAGCGGCAGTTAGCCATCCTGAGAACGCAGTTAACGTTAGCGAAACACCATGATTTGCCAGTGATATTGCATTCCCGCCGCTCGCATGATCAGCTGGCTCGTGAACTGAGAGCGGTGAATTTATCACGTGGCGGTGTCGTTCATGGCTTTTCCGGTAGCCTTTCTCAGGCACAGGCTTTTATTAAACTCGGCTACTATATTGGCGTGGGCGGCACGATAACCTACGAGCGGGCGCATAAAACCCGTCAGGTCATAGCTGAGCTGCCGTTAAGTGCGCTGCTGTTAGAAACGGATGCTCCAGATATGCCACTTTCTGGCTATCAGGGGCAGCCAAATCGCCCTGAACGCGTACTGAATGTCTTCGAGGTTCTGTGTGAGTTAAGAGCAGAGCCCGCCGCAGTGATTGCTGAGACTATTTGGCAAAACACCTGTAGATTATTCGGTATTTCCGCATCATTTTAGATACTTTGATAACTATCCCAAAAGTGACTACGAAAACGTGTGCGTGATAATGTGATGCATATCTCTTTTTTGTGATTTTAGTTGCTTCCAGTTGTATAAAACTGTGACAGCCTTGACCAATATTTCCTCCCCCATCGGTATAATCGCCCCCCATCGGCGAGAGAGTTTTACGTCGGTATTCAACCTAAAATCTAACGCGTTACAGGGACTATTCCATGCAACTTATTATGAGCGTGGTGGGGATGGCGGTACTCATTCTGATTGCCGTGCTAATTTCGAGCAATCGCCGTGCTATCAACCTACGCACCGTGGCTGGCGCATTTCTTATTCAGGTCGTTATCGGCGCTTTCGTGCTTTACGTTCCGGCTGGGCGCGATGTATTAGGCGCGATGTCTTCTGGCGTCGCCAACGTCATTGCCTACGGAAATCAGGGGATTTCATTTATTTTTGGTGGACTGGTGTCTGACAAAATGTTTGAAGTCTTTGGTGGCGGTGGTTTCGTATTCGCATTACGTGTACTGCCTGTTATCGTCTTCTTTTCTTCATTAATCGCCGTACTCTACTATCTCGGCATTATGCAAATCGTTATTCGCCTGCTGGGCGGCGGCTTACAGAAAGTACTGGGTACTTCGCGTACTGAATCCCTATCTGCAACGGCAAATATCTTTGTTGGGCAGACAGAAGCGCCGCTGGTGGTTCGCCCATACATCTCAACCATGACTCAGTCAGAACTGTTCGCCGTGATGTGTGGTGGTTTGGCATCGGTGGCAGGTTCTGTTCTTGCGGGTTACGCGCAAATGGGTGTTCCGTTAGAGTATCTGATTGCCGCATCATTTATGGCGGCTCCGGGTGGATTGCTGTTTGCTAAATTAATCGTGCCTGAAACGGAAAAAACGCATGATAAAACGGACGCAGCGGAGCTGATTGCTGAAGAAGATCGTCCTGCTAACGTCATTGACGCGGCAGCATCGGGTGCGGCATCAGGTATGCAGTTGGCATTGAACGTGGGCGCCATGCTGCTGGCGTTTATCGCGCTGATTGCGTTGATCAACGGCATGCTGGGGGGGATTGGCGGCTGGTTTGATTATCCACAATTATCACTGGAACTCATTCTGGGCTGGGTGTTTTCTCCTATTGCTTACCTGATCGGTGTGCCTTGGAACGAAGCGCAGATTGCCGGATCCTTTATTGGCCAAAAGATTATTGTGAATGAGTTTGTGGCATTCATGAACTTTGGTGAATATCTGAAGGCCGATGCGGAAGTTGCGGCTGCGGGCTTACAGGTGCTGTCTGACCACACTAAAGCCATCATTTCTTTTGCACTGTGCGGCTTTGCTAACTTGTCTTCGGTGGCGATTTTGCTGGGTGGTCTAGGTAGCATGGCTCCAACGCGTCGTCATGATATCGCCCGCTTTGGCCTGAAAGCCGTAGCGGCAGGTACCTTGTCTAACCTGATGAGTGCAACTATCGCTGGTTTCTTCTTGGCGCTTTAATCATTCTAATTATCTCCAGCTCGATGAGCGGGCTGGAGGTTCTTACGCTTTCTTCTCTACCTTAAACGGATCGATCCCGCGTCGTTGCATACGGCGAAAACGGATGATATTAAATCCGTTCATCAGCAAAAAACTCCCTTCAATCAGTGAGCCACCAATCGATCCTAGCCAGATATTGTGTGTGACCCAACAAGCCGTAGAGCACCACATGACACAGCGGGTGGTTAATCCTCGAGTACGAAATAATGCCCATGTACTGGCGACAGTGCCAATAATCGGCAGCAACTCCATCGCATGTTGCAGGCTATAACCACCAAACCCTAACGTGAGCACAATAAAGACCAACATGACCCAGTTGCTACGTGTGCGGGTTGAAATCACCGTTCGTACCGCATTGAGCTCAGCGGCGGCACTGGCCGAGTGGGCGCCCATTAGAAAGAAATGCAGACCAATAATGGCGGAATAGATAGAGAGCTGATACTTAAAACGTAGTTCGTTACGATTGAAAAACGTGGTGATGCCAACCAGAAACGCCACAACGCCTACGCCTTGTGCAAACCACTCGTAACTACTCATAAATTCGTCCCTTGATTAAATAACAAAGCGACGTTCAGAAGAACGCCGCTCAAAGCTCAGGCTCTATAACCTTGTGTTTAACTTAGCCCACTACTTGTCACTCACTACTCGTCACTCACTACAGCGTTACGCCGCTTTTAAATATTGCTAGCTCACGGAAGTCATTAATTTCATTGCGGGTTTGATGACCATTAGCAATATCGACGATCATATCTACGAATGAAATCAACAATTGATCCATGGTTTTGCCATGCAACAATTGCCCAGCATCGAAATCGATCCAGTGTGGTTTCTTCGTGGCGATTTCGGTATTCGTTGCCAGTTTGACAGTAGGAACAAAGCCACCGTATGGCGTGCCGCGACCTGTACTAAACAACACCATATGACAACCAGCACCGGCTAGTGCGCTCGTTGCTACCGCATCATTACCCGGCGCGCTGAGCAGGTTCAGCCCTGGTGTCTTGAGTCTTTCTCCATAGCGCAATACGTCAATCACTTGGCTCTGCCCAGCTTTTTGCGTACAGCCTAGAGATTTCTCTTCTAGGGTTGTGATCCCACCCGCTTTGTTGCCCGGCGAGGGATTTTCGTAAATTGGCTGGTTGTGCTCAATAAAGTACTGTTTGAAGTTATTCACCATCTCAACGGTTTTTTCAAACGTAGCTTCATCGCGGCAGCGGCTCATCAGGATACGCTCAGCACCAAACATCTCAGGGACTTCGGTTAGCACGCTGGTGCCGCCGTTAGCAATCACATAGTCGGAGAAACGCCCCAGCAGCGGGTTAGCGGTAATTCCAGATAAGCCGTCAGAACCGCCGCATTCCAAACCAAACTTGAGCTCGCTCAGTTTGCCTGATTCGCGACGATCGTTGCGCATGACCTGATATAGCTGGTGCAAATGCTCAATACCAGCTTCAACTTCATCATCCTGTTGCTGGCACACCATGAAATGCACGCGCTCGGCATCATATTCGCCCAGCGTTTCACGGAATGCGGCAATTTGGTTATTCTCACAGCCCAACCCAACAACCAGGACAGCACCGGCGTTAGGATGGCGCACCATGTTTTGTAGCATGGTGCGGGTATTGATGTGGTCGTCGCCCAACTGTGAGCAACCAAATGGATGAGTGAATAGGTACGCACCGTCGATGCCTTCAGCATCACCCGTTTCTTTCATAAAGCGGGTTAACATCTGCCGCGCCATACCGTTCACGCAACCTACGGTGGGTAAGATCCACAGCTCATTACGGATCCCGACGTCACCATTTTTGCGACGATAGATCTGTACTTCACGATCGGCCATTTGAGCTGGCAGATTGGCAAAGTCCGGCTGATATTGATATTGATCCAGATCGTTGAGGTTAGTTTTCGCGTTTTGCGAATGGATATGTTCACCAGCCAAGATTGCGGTAAGCGCATGGCCAATTGGCAGGCCATATTTGACGATCATATCGCCTTGCGCTATCGGCGTTAGCGCAAATTTGTGGCCACGAGCGATATCGGCTGGTAGCACAATAGAAAAGGATTCAACGTCGATGGTTTCACCCGCGCTCAGATCGCGCAGTGCCACCGCGACATTATCTAACGGATGAATTTTGATAACGCTTTGCATGTTTTGCATAATTTAATTCAGCTCTGCTTAGGCAACTGCGGACAATGATGAAACGGCAGAACGCATGCCTTGCTGATCGATTTGCTGCAAATAATCAGCGATCGTTTGTGTCATCTCAGGGATCTGATTCAGATCTTGGCCCCAATGATCGGCGTCGCTCAGGATCGTATGCACGAGATCATTCAGGCTTTGGGTACCTGCTTGCACAGCGTCCCAGCCCGTACGATAGCGTTCAAGCCAGTGAGCGTCGTCTTGCAGTGGGTAAGTTTCGCCGTTACGTTCGCCACGGTAGAAAGCAATCAACGCGGCCAAAGCAAAGCACAAGCGCTGTGGTAGTTTGCCCGTCTTATGCTGATAAGCGATCACCTGAGGCAGAATACGGGTGCGGTATTTAGTCATCCCATTCAAAGCGATAGAAAGCAGCTGATGCTGGATAAACGGGTTACGGAAACGGCTCAATACGGCATCAGCAAATGATTTCAATTCATCGGCAGGGAGATCTAATACCGGTACGATCTCTTGGCTAATCGCTTTTTCAACGAACTCTGTCACCTGCGCGTCATTCATGCTTTCGCCCACGGTGTTCAAGCCCGCCAAAAATGCGACGGGAACGAGCGCCGTATGGGCGCCATTAAGAATCGCAACCTTACGCTCTTTATATGGCTTAATGTCGTCAACAATACGGATATTCAGCGGTTTATGATTTTTTGCAAATGCATCTAAACGTAGCTCTTGTGCCAGCGACTGCGGCCCTTGGATCACGAACAGATAGAAATGTTCAGCCGTATCTAAAAAGGCATCCTGATAACCTAACTCTTCAGTCAAGGCTTCAACTTCACCGCGTGGGTATCCGGTCACAATGCGGTCCACCAAAGTAGAGCAGAAGGTGTTATTTTGCTCTAACCACTGAATAAAGCGCGATGGCAGATCCCATTGTTGTGCGTAGCGCAGTACCAGCTCGCGGAGTGCTTCGCCGTTGTAGTCAATCAATTCGCACGGCAGCAATACCCAACCTTTGTCAGCGGCACCGTCAAAATGGCAGAAACGTTCGTATAACAAGCGAGTAAGCTTCGCAGGGAAACTGGCAGGTGGCGTATCCGTGAGCTTATCTTCGGGCACATAGCTAATCCCGGCTTCGGTGGTATTCGAAAACACGAAACGGATATTGGCATCATGAGCCAGCGCCAAATAAGCATCAAAGTCCTGATACATATTGATTTCGCGGTTTACGCTGCGAATGATGCGTGATTCACGCACCGCTTCACCTTGCTCGTTCAGACCACGAATGATGGTGGTGAAAAGCCCATCTTGGGTACTCAGCGACGGTGGGAAATCGCTGTTCAACGGACGTACAACGACTACGCCCGCATTTAAATCGGTATGCTCATTCAGTAGATCTAATTGCCAATCCACAAACGCGCGCAGGAAATTACCTTCACCGAATTGGATAACTTTGTCAGGGTGCTGGCGGCCAGGGAAGTCACGACGATTAAGGGTTTGCATTTTAGGAGCTACCTCAGAGCGTGACCGCCATGTTATGGCGGTCATCAATATATAAAATAAACAAGAATGGGGTCTTTAAAAAATGGGCGGCTAAACCGCCCCAGGATTCTTACAACTCAATCGCAAAATAGTTTTTCGCATTATCGAAGCTGATGTTTTTCACCATATTCCCCAGCAGTTCAATGTCTGCTGGTGCTTCTCCGTCTTCGACCCAGCGGCCAATCATCTGGCACAGAATGCGGCGGAAATATTCGTGACGGGTATAAGACAAGAAGCTGCGGCTATCGGTGAGCATGCCAACAAAGCGGCTGAGCAAACCAAGCTGTGCGAGCTGAGTCATTTGACGCTGCATGCCGTCTTTCTGGTCGTTGAACCACCAACCTGAACCGAACTGCATTTTCCCCGCCATGCCTTCGCCTTGGAAATTGCCGATCATGGTGCCGATCACTTCGTTATCTCGTGGGTTTAGGCAGTAAAGGATGGTTTTTGGCAAGCCAGTAGAGCGGTTTTGTGCGTCCAATAGACGAGAGAGCGCAAAGGCGACTGGTGCATCGTGAATTGAGTCAAAACCAATGTCTGGCCCAACCGTTTCAAACATGCGTGAATTGTTATTACGCAGTGCGCCAATGTGATATTGCTGAACCCAACCGCGTTTTTGGTATTCGGCTCCGAGGAACAGCAGTACCGCCGTTTTAAACTGGGCAACTTCCTGTTCAGTTGGCATTTTGCCTTCCAAACGACGAGCAAGAATGCCGTTTAACGTGGTTTCATCTGCTTCGCCATACATAACCACATCAAGTGCGTGGTCAGACACCTTGCAGCCGTGAGCCGCAAAGTGGTCCATCCGAATTTTCAGAGCATCACATACATCGCTGAATTTGCGAATATCTACGTCAGCAACTGCACTCAGTTTCTGCATATATTCAGGGAAAACGGCAGCATCAATATTGAATGCTTTATCTGGACGCCAGCTCGGCAACACTTTCACGTCGAAGCTGCTGTCTAGCGCGATAGCTTTATGATGACTTAGATCGTCGATAGGGTCGTCAGTGGTTCCCACCATTTTCACGTTCATCTGTTTCATGATACCGCGAGCGCTGAACTCGTCGCGCTCCAGCAGTGCATTACAGCGATTCCAGATATCGTCAGCCGTATTGCCAGAAAGCAACGTTCCTGTGATACCAAACGGACGACGTAGTTCTAGATGAGTCCAGTGGTAGAGCGGGTTGCCGATGGTATGAGGGACGGTTTCGGCCCATGCCTGAAACTTCTCACGATCGCTAGCATCGCCGGTGCATAGACGCTCAGCAACGCCGTTAGTGCGCATTGCGCGCCATTTGTAATGGTCGCCTTTTAACCAGATGTCATACAGGTTTTTGAACCGATAATCCTGAGCGATCTGTTCAGGTGGCAAGTGACAGTGATAGTCAAAAATTGGCTGCTCTGCCGCATAATCGTGGTACAAACGGCGTGCAAACTCGGTATCCAGCAAGAAATCTTCGGTTAAAAATTGCGACATCATCGGGTTCCTCAGGAGCGTAAAGCTTCAGTGAGCTATTCTTTGCGGCTAAAGTTATCACACCAATTATGGCGCTCGTCCAGAACTTTTTCCGCGTTTAACGTAATGAAAGCGATAAAACGGCACTATCACTCAGTGCTTTTGCTTATGTAGATACTTTTTAGTAGGGATTCTGCATAGGTTTATTATTCCTTAATCCAAAAATGGTTTTTGTGATGGCTCTCAACTTTT
This sequence comes from Hafnia sp. HMSC23F03, assembly GCF_001816025.1. Taxonomy (NCBI): domain Bacteria; kingdom Pseudomonadati; phylum Pseudomonadota; class Gammaproteobacteria; order Enterobacterales; family Hafniaceae; genus Hafnia; species Hafnia sp. HMSC23F03. The sequence continues at coordinate 82,948 of NZ_KV824214.1, read as the reverse complement.
AAATCTGTATGACAAGTTATCTTAGCCACCGCTGCGAAATGAGTATTGCCCTAACCAATCATGAGCAGTGGTTTGACCAATGTCGATTGGCCAAGTCATAAAAGTTAATTCAAAGTCGGAACAGGAACGTCCGAACTTTCCATCTGAGACTGTAGTTTTAGCGCTGTAGCACAGATGAATAAGGTAGATGGGTACCACGTAAGTAACGCCATCACCGTTTCAATATGGAGAGTTATTACGCGGCGCAGCCACAAGCGCGGTTCATTGCGGCCTTGCACATTTCGCCAAAGGCGTTCCACAAGGCAAAGTTCTATGCCCAAGCCATTTCAAGATGCTGTTAATCGGTTAACGCTGACGTAGCTTGAAACGTGACGGGATATACTGGGAGAGAGTTTAAATGCGTAAAATTAAAGGCTTACGCTGGTACATGATAGCCTTGGTTACCGTAGGAACTGTACTGGGTTACTTGACTCGTAATGCCATTGCTGTTGCTGCTCCGACCTTACAAGACACGATGCACATCACCACTCAGCAATACTCTTATATTATTGCTGCGTACTCCGCGTGCTACACCATTATGCAACCAGTCGCGGGCTATGTGCTTGATGTGTTGGGTACAAAGGTGGGTTACGCACTGTTTGCCATCCTGTGGGCCGTGTTCTGTATGGGCACCGCATTAGCTAGCAGCTGGGGTGGTTTGGCCATTGCTCGTGGTGCGGTGGGTATGGCTGAAGCGGCAATGATCCCTGCGGGTCTTAAAGCTTCATCTGAATGGTTCCCAGCGAAAGAACGTTCCATCGCGGTGGGTTATTTTAACGTAGGGTCATCCATTGGTGGCATGATTGCTCCGCCGTTAGTGGTGTGGGCTATCGTTGCACACAGCTGGGAAATGGCGTTCATCATTACGGGTGCGCTGAGCCTGATTTGGGCTATTTGCTGGTTAATCTTCTACAAACATCCGAAAGATCAGAAAAAACTGTCTGACGAAGAGCGTGACTATATTCTGAGCGGTCAGGAAGCTCATCACCAGACCAATAACGCGAAGCGTATGTCTGCATGGGAAATCCTGCGTAACCGTCAGTTTTGGGGCATCGCATTGCCTCGTTTTTTGGCCGAACCAGCGTGGGGGACTTTCAATGCTTGGATCCCGCTGTTCATGTTCAAAGCCTACGGTTTTAACCTGAAAGAAATCGCGATGTTTGCCTGGATGCCAATGCTGTTTGCCGACGTTGGCTGCGTGTTAGGCGGTTATCTGCCTCCGCTATTCCAGAAATACTTTAAAGTGAACCTGATTGTTTCTCGTAAGCTGGTGGTGACCATGGGCGCATTCTTGATGATTGGCCCAGGTATGATTGGTCTGTTCACAAGTCCTTATGCGGCTATTGCTCTGCTGTGCGTCGGTGGTTTTGCTCACCAGTCACTGTCTGGTGCTTTGATTACGCTCTCTTCCGATGTGTTTGGACGCAACGAAGTGGCCACTGCAAACGGATTAACCGGTATGGCGGCATGGACGGCAAGTACCCTGTTTGCGTTAGTCGTGGGGGCTTTGGCTGATACCATCGGCTTTAGTCCACTGTTTGCTGCGTTGGCTGTATTTGACCTACTGGGTGCATTAGTTATCTGGACGGTATTGCAAAACCGTACCGCGGAAGAAGTTGAAATTGAAGCGAATAGCCAGAAAGCAACCGTATAGCGTTTAGCGACGGAGCCTCCGACTATGTGCTAAAAATCCGCCGTTTATCGGCGGATTTTTTTTACCTCAAGGTTTTATCTCTCACTTGAGCGTGCATGGGGTCTCTGGTGAGATTATTGGAAAAGTGGTATAACAGATTCATAAATGTATGTATCACAACATTTGCCGATTAACCCTAATAGAGCACCCTAAATGGAATTCACAGAACCCAGAAGACTGTACCAACAGTTAGCCGCAGAGCTAAAGCAGCGCGTCGAGTCCGGCGTTTATCCTGTGGGGGAGAAACTGCCAGCCGAGCGTTTTATCGCTGAAGAGATGAACGTGAGCCGAACGGTTGTTCGCGAGGCGATCATCATGCTGGAAGTGGAAGGGTATGTGGAGGTTCGTAAAGGGTCAGGTATCCACGTTATTAGTAATCAGCCAAAAACGTTGATTCAGCCTAATAGCAATATTCAGTTTGCGAGTGCAGGGCCGTTTGAGCTTTTACAGGCGCGTCAGCTTATCGAGAGTAATATCGCCGAGTTTGCGGCGACCCAGGTAACTAAGCAAGATATTGTGGCGTTGATGGAGATTCAAGAGCATGCACGTCAGGAAGACCGTTTTCGTGATTCGGAATGGGATCTGAAGTTCCATGTTCAGGTCGCCTTGGCGACGCAGAATTCAGCAATGGCGACAATAGTAGAGCAAATGTGGAGCCAGCGTATCCACAACCCATACTGGTTGAAATTGCATGAGCATATCGACGATGTCTCGATCGAAAGTTGGTGTGAAGATCACGATAAGATCCTCAAAGCATTGATGCGCAAAGATCCTTACGGCGCAAAAGTGGCGATGTGGCAGCATTTAGAAAATACCAAGCAAATGCTTTTTCAGGCGACAACGGACGATTTCGAGTTTAACGTCGATCGGTATTTGTTCGCCGAAAATCCTGTCGTGCATTTGGATGGCGTTACCAACGGCAAATAAGCCGTATGGTTAAGCGGTTGTGTCGAGTCACGGGCTTAACTTATACTTTAGTAAGGTGATGGTGTTCCACCTTTGGCTGTAAGATTTCTATGTGGACTCTTACATAGCTAAAAACCGCCGAAAGAGTTCTCTCTTTTCCGCTGATGACGCCTGGCAGAAGTCTGAGTTTTATTTCTCTGTTATACCTTAAATAATTCAAGTGGCATTGAGGTGGCAAGCGAACGCAGCCAACAAAAAGGCAACTTGAAGTATGACGGGTATATACAGGGCGATAGCGCTTGGTTGCCGGGCAAGCATCTTTCCCCTGTCGCTAATCAAGTCGCCTTCGTTAACCGCCTTATCCGTTATTTTTGAGGAGTTTGCCATGAGCTATGGCTTAACGTTATTAATTGTTGCCTTTGGTGGCGCGGTGGGAGCTATTACACGTTTTCAAATTACCACCTGGTTCAGTGGTTGGTTCGGCACATCGTTTCCCTATGCAACGCTGACGGTCAACGTTGTCGGCTGTTTTATCATGGGAGTGCTGGTGGCTGCTTTAAACACAGGAACATTGATTGCGCCGCACTGGCGTCCGTTGATTGCCGTCGGGTTTCTTGGTGCATTGACGACGTTCTCCACTTTTTCATTTGATACGCTCGCACTCTTCACTGAGGGATTCTGGCTACGCGCTGCCTTGAACGTGATCTTGAATTTAGTGCTATGCATGCTTGCGGTTGCGGCGGGATATGCGCTATTAACTCGTGGCTCAATGCCGGGGTGAAAAACCTAATAATGCCGTGTTGACCAAGTATTTTTATGTAAACACGGCAAATTTCATTTTACCTTTTATTCCCCACCTTATTTTTCTTCCTGTGTTTGACGTCATCTGTTTGTTCAACCCAACTGAAACCAAGTGTTAACGACCATCATTAAGGTAAAATTGGTCGTGGAAATTGCTCATTTTCTGCTGTTTCCCTGACGGTGATTTTGCTACAGTTAGCCGAGTTTTTTTCTGCATGTATCTGGAAGCAACAAAATATTGAAGCGTCTTTCGTCTGCCACCACGATGTTCCTATTGTTATGCTGGGCCAGTATGGCCTCTGGCAAGCAAACGGCTTGGCATTCGCACAGCGCTAATTGCTATTTCTCTCAAGCAGATAGCTACTTTGCTCAATCGCTAACAGATGTCTCATCTATATCAGTGATGCAACTCACTGGTGAAAGTGAACGTAGCCTGTCGCGTAAATCCAATACGCGTAAGCTGACCGCGCTGCTGCGTGTTCACTTGAAGTCCTGTTCAGAACAGGGCCGAATTGCTCCTACACTCCCAGATACCTCCCTATCTGCACATGCGAACACCGCCTCTTTTGATGTGACTCGTCAGTATCGCGACAAGGGAATTTCTTTGGTGCTGCTGCGAACGTTACAACTTCCTCCCCATCAAAATCGGTTGGGTGGCTGGAAAGAGAGTAATATTTTATACAGAGGCAAGCTGACGTATGACCAACCTGACGCCGAAGCGCACGTTGGTTAAACTTAGCTAGCTCCCTAATTCCATCGTCCTTTGTGACGTCCATGAGATGAGCTGGCGGATGGACCCTCCGAATTTTCAGTTAGGAATACTCGATGGATATGATTAACGAATTAATACATGCCCTGTGGCAACAGGACTATGAGACGCTGGCGAACCCGTCGCTAGTGTGGACGATTTACGGCATTTTATTTGTCATTTTATTTCTGGAAAATGGTTTGCTGCCAGCAGCCTTTTTACCGGGTGACAGCTTACTGATTTTGGTTGGTGTACTGATTGCGAAAGGCACCATGGGCTTCGCCATGACGGTCTGTGTGTTAACCACCGCGGCCAGCCTTGGTTGCTGGGTTGGGTATATACAGGGACGATGGCTGGGAAATACGCGATTAGTGCAAAAGTGGCTTGCCCATCTGCCTGCCCATTATCATCAGCGTTCGCATCAGCTGTTCCACAAACACGGTTTATCGGCGCTGCTGGTCGGTCGTTTTCTGGCATTCGTGCGTACTTTGTTGCCGTTGATTGCTGGCCTGTCCGGTTTAAGCAGTACGCGTTTCCAGTTCTTTAACTGGATGAGTGGTTTCCTGTGGGTCATGATTTTGACCACATTGGGTTATGTGTTGGGTAAAACGCCGCTGTTCCTGCGTTATGAAGATCAACTGATGTTCCTCCTGATGATGTTGCCACTGGTTCTGCTGGTGTTTGGTCTAGTTGGCTCGTTGGTTGTTCTATGGCGTAAAAAACATTCAACGACTCAGCCAGAGCAGAGGAAATAACGTGACTCTGCTACTTATTCAGCGGCTTGGTTGGAAACGCGCCTTATTGCTCTTAGCGTTGATTATTGGTGTATTTGCGTGGTGGATAGCTCCGCATCTAACTCATAAAGAAACAACGTTACAAATTAGCGCGACTCAGGCTGGGCTTGCGACACCGGATGGTTTTTTTGTTTATCAGAAACTGGATGAGCACGGCATTAGTATCAAAAGTATTACGCCTGACTCGAATGGTTTACTGGTTCATTTAGCGAAGCCAGAGCAGCAGGAAGAGGCGATGCAGGTACTGCAAAGCGTGCTGCCGCGTGGCTACAGTATTGCCTATAAAACCCATCGACGTTCGCTGTTTCAATCGAGCGAAAGCGACGTCAAGGATCCTCCCAGGCAAGCGAGACTTAACAGCTAAACAATAAAAGCAGGGCCGTATGGCTAATGCTGGTCACTTAAGCGCGATTTTAGGGGAAGTACACCGATGGGGTCGTAGCAGCTTTAGCTGCCGGAGCGCCCCGCGGTGTGCTAGCCCCGTGTATCTCGATCTCTTAAACGATCAGCATCAGAGCCGTATGGCTCTGTTTTTATTTATCAGTATTGTCTGATTTTTCCATTTTTCGCGCTCCTATCTTGATGTAACGCACCTATTATTTAAACTAAGTGATAAGTAATCGTTAATAATTACAGGTTATAGTTACCAATGAGCGGCACCGTTCTGCCCACTCAATTGTTCTCTTATATCCGAGTATTTGTTTTAACGATGAAAGGATATATGTCCTCGGAGCAGGGCAGTTCACAACACAATAAGGACTTTTCATGACATTCAAAAAAACTGCAATTTTAGCTATTACCGTTGCTTCTTTTGGCCTGATGAGCACAGCGGCTAACGCCTCGGCGGTAACCTGTGCCAGCAAACAGCAGAGTATTGAAGAGCAGATTCAGTATGCTCAACAGCACAACAACACGCATCGTGTGGCCGGTTTACAAAAAGCACTAAGCGAAGTGAAGAGCCACTGTACTGAAGCGGGGCTACGCTCTGAACTGCAAAATAATGTGAAAGAAAAACAGCAGAAAGTCGCTGAACGCCAGCAGGAACTCGTCGAAGCGCAACAAACCGGTAAAGCAGACAAAATTTCTAAAAAAGAGAAAAAACTGGACGAAGCTCGTGCTGAGCTAAAAGAGGCACAGCAGGCGCTGGGACAGTAATTTACTGTGTCTAATCGCCGAGTTTTTTCATACCAAATACGGCAGATGCAGAAGGATATGTGGCAATTACCTTTGCGCTCATGGAAAAAGCTCGCTATGTTAAAAGACCATATCAGTAAAGTTAAGGAGTCTAGGAATGGCTAACGATTCAACTTCCGAGCAATTACGTGCCGAACTGAAGTCCCTCGCCGATACCTTGGAAGAGGTTCTGAATTCTTCCACCGACAAACCGAAGGCCGAGCTGGAAAAAATCCGTGCGAAAGCTGAAAGTGCGTTACAAGGTAGCCGCGCTCGCTTGAATGCGGCAGGTGAGAAAGTTGCTGCACAAACCAAAGAAATCGCAGATCGTGCAGATAGCTATGTTCATGATAATCCTTGGACTGGTGTTGGCATCGGCGCTGCCGTTGGTGTGGTGTTAGGCGTTCTATTGGCTCGCCGCTAATGCCTGCCGATAACGCAACTTCTCAGGGCCCCGCTCGCGGGGTTCTGAGTACCGCTCAGCGCATTGTCACCATTATTGTTGGCATGGTTGAAACACGACTGCGTTTAGCCGTGGTGGAGCTGGAAGAAGAGAAAGCGAACGTTATTCAACTACTGATGATGGCGGGCGTCACGCTGCTGTTTACCGCCTTTGGTTTAATGACGTTGTTGGTGTTGCTCTTCTTAGCCATTGATCCTGCCCATCGTTTGATGGCGTTAGGGATCACCACCGCAGTTTTACTGGGGCTGGCATTAATCGGGGCAATCTGGACAATCACCAAAGCTCGACGCTCAACGCTGTTAGGGGCGACTCGCCGCCAGCTTGAGATTGATAGAGAGCTACTGGAAGAGGATCGCAAGTGAGCCGTAATCGTCAGGAACTCGCCTTGGAGAAAGCACGCTTGCTGCGTCAAATTCAGCAGCAGCGTCTTGATTTGGCCGGTGAACGTCGTTCGTGGTTACAGCTCACTGCGAAATTCGACCATCGTGTTTCCGCTGTGATGCGGTTACGTAAATTCATGCTGTTAGGATCGAGTCTATTAGCGCTCTATGGCGCTCGCCATCCTGCTAAAACGGCGCGCTGGACTCGTCGTGCATTTAGCGTGTGGGGCATCGTCAAAGTTGTACGTAATGCCTTTTACTCCAAGGCTTAATCTCCGCAGTTTCCCACAAAATATCTGTGCTTTTATCCCTCTGATAACTAGTAACCAAAGAAATTACTTGTCTGCTATCTTTTAACTTATTGTATTTAGTTATTTTCTTATAATTTTTTAGCTTCAGTTTTTTTGAAGAAATTCAGCAATTTTACTCGCTAACACTTTTTCAGTCTTTGTCCTAGTATTAGCTCCATCGAGATACGGGCTCCACGATTTGGTTAAGCCAGATGGAATGCACGCCTCATACCGAACAAAGCTGCTAAAGCGGCACCTTAAAATTGTCTGGAGTTAAAAATGAGCAACAAACTAGAAAACATCGCACTACTGGCTGCCCGCATCTTGATGCCAATCCTGTTTATCACCGCCGGTTGGGGAAAAATCACAGGCTATGCTGGGACTCAGCAATATATGGAAGCGATGGGCGTTCCAGGGGCGCTTCTGCCGTTAACTATTTTGTTAGAGCTGGGCGGTGGTTTAGCCATTCTGTTTGGTTTCTTGACTCGTACTACGGCGCTGTTTACCGCGGGCTTTACCCTGCTGACCGCATTTTTGTTCCATTCGAACTTTGCCGACGGCGTTAACCAACTGATGTTCATGAAAAACCTGACCATCGCTGGTGGCTATTTGGTTCTGGCTGTATCTGGTCCTGGCGCATTTAGTATTGACCGTTTGCTCAATAAAAAATGGTAATACCCGTCACTCGAATTATGTAGAGTGAATGGCGTTATGATTTAGAAATACGATAAAGGGGCAAACATGCCCCTTTATGCTTTTAAATGACAACATACTTGAGCTTATTGAGCCGAGTATCCATCTGGAGGATTTATGGGACAACTCGTTGAAGGCATCTGGCAAGATGTCTGGTATGACACTAAATCTACCGGCGGACGTTTTAAGCGTTCGAACGCGCAATTCCGTAATTGGATCACTCCTGATGGCTCTTTAGGCCCAGACGGTGAGTCAGGTTTTGCCGCTGAAAAAGATCGCTACCATCTCTATGTCTCCCTGGCTTGCCCATGGGCTCATCGCACGTTACTGGTTCGCAAACTCAAAGGATTGGAAAGCCTGATTCCGGTTTCTATTGTCAGTCCTCTGATGCTGGAAAACGGCTGGACGTTTGAAACCAACTTCCCTGCGGCGACCGGCGATGAGCTTTATCACCACGATTTTCTCTATCAGCTCTATCTACAGGCCGATCCTCACTATACCGGACGCGTGACGGTACCGGTGCTTTGGGATAAGCAAACGCAAACTATCGTGAGTAATGAATCTTCAGATATTATCCGCATGTTTAATACCGCGTTTGACGAAATTGGCGCTAAACCCGGTGATTTTTATCCGCAGGAACTACGTACTGAGATCGATGAGCTAAATAGCTGGATCTATGACACCGTTAATAATGGTGTATATAAAGCCGGATTTGCTACCGCTCAGGATGCCTATGATGAAGCGGTCAGGTCGGTATTTGCCTCACTGGATAAACTGGAGAGCATTCTCTCCCGTCAGCGCTATTTAACCGGTACACGTTTGACCGAGTCCGATCTGCGATTATGGACGACTTTAGTCCGTTTTGATCCGGTCTATGTGACCCACTTTAAATGCGATTGGCAGCGCATCAGCGATTATCCAAACTTATACGGTTTCCTACGCGATATTTATCAGATGCCGGGAGTGAAAGAGACGGTCAATCTGGATCACATTCGTCACCATTATTACCGCAGCCACAAAACCATCAACCCAACGGGGATCATTTCGATTGGGCCAAAGCAAGATTTAGAGGCTCCGCATGGCCGCGACAAGCTATTTAGCTGATTAATGATCAATTCCCCCTCTCAAAAATGGAGGGGGAATGTCGCAACGGTTATAAATAGAGGGCTGGACGAGTGATTTGCTTAACGCCTCGTTGGGTCAGTGCTTCAGCCAGCGTTTCTATATCTTGTTGCGTCGCACTTTTCCATCCGCTTGCTTCTCCGCGTACACCGTGGTGGTGAAAGGCATTGAGGCGAACAGGAACATTGCCGAGTGATAAGATAAACTCAGCCAGTTCATCTACATGCTGGAGGTGATCGCTATGCTCAGGGATCACTAATAAACGCAGTTCACTCAATTTTCCCCGTTTTGCCAACCATAGAATGCTTTGTTTAATCCGATAGTTATCTCGCCCCGTTAATGCTTTGTGGCATTCGTTATCCCATGCTTTGAGATCGAGCATTGCCCCGTCTATCCAAGGCAACAGTTTTTGCCAACCGGTTTCTGATAAATCGCCATTACTATCAACCAGACAGGTGAGATGCGCTAACCCTTGACTGGATTTTATCGCGGCAAAAAAATCACATAAAAAGGGGAGTTGGAGAGTCGCCTCACCGCCGCTGACGGTCACGCCATTGATAAACTGCGCGTTGCGTTTGACCTGATTCAGAAGAGCGTCAACGCTATAACTTTGCGTCATAGGACTTGAGTGCTGGGTGCAGGTGTGTAGACAGGTATCGCACTGCTGGCAGACGTTAGCATCCCACTGCACTTCGCCACTCACCAAACTAAGCGCCTGATGAGGGCAGGTTGTCACGCAGTCGCCACAGTTATCGCACATCCCAATGGTGTACGGATTATGACAATTTTTGCAGCGAAGATTGCAGCCTTGCAGAAAAATGGCCAGACGACTGCCTGGCCCATCGACACAGGAAAATGGTAAGATTTTACTTACCGAAGCGCATCGTTTGTTCATGGCTTATCACTCGTGGCTGGCGTTGCATGATACCGGTGTTTTTGGCCGCTTCTTCACCTAGCCATGTCGTATTTAGACGGGAACCTTCTGCTTTAAATTTTTCAATATCGGACAGACGTACCATATAGCCGGTGATGCGAACCAGATCGTTGCCGCAGACGTTGGCTGAGAACTCACGCATTCCTGCGGCAAATCCACCTAAGCAGAGTTGCATCATGGCTTCAGGATTTCTCTTGATGGTCTCTTCCAGTGTCAAAATATCGCTGATGCCAGAGGTATAATAAGCATGATGCGGCGCAACGGTCATCAGATGTGTGACCGGATCGGGCTCAGTGCCGTAGGGAATACGAGCTCCCGGCGTAGTGCCAATGTCAGAGCTAATCCCTGACTGTGCATGCAGCATCGCGCGTTGTTTCCATCCGTGTTGCACCGGCGTTTGTGCGACAAACTCAGCTAATTGATTGCTGATGCGATAGCCAAGTTGATTGGCTGCGTCGTTTTCGCCATAGCTTCCCGTCAGGCGGTCTTTTTCCATCAGAATATTAACGGCTTCTGCTAGCGCATAAATGCCAAGCATAGGGACGAAGCGCTGTGGATCGATTAACCCTTCGCTAACCAAGAAGCTCTGGGTGAAGAAGTTCGACTGGTTATAGAGGAAATCAGTACGTGCATTGATGATTTCAATCTGCTGACGACAGTAATAAGGCAACTGATGGGTAAAGAAATCTTCTGAGGATTCACTACGCAAGGCAACCTGCTTCAAATTGATGCGCACCAGCGTATTTCCACCGCCGGCGAGAGGCAATGAGTTGTAGCAACTCACAATGCCATAGCCATTTTTTGTGAAAATACTATCATGAATAGGGCCGTTAGCGATGTGTGGTTTACTGCATTCACAGATGTTGCTGGCGGCTTGAAGCAGTAGGGATTGCGGCGTGATTTGCGGATCGTAAATAAAGGTTAGGTTGGGTGCAACCTGCTTGAGCTCTGCGTCTACACGTAAAATTAGACGCGTCAATATGTTATCGCTAGGCCCGATGTTAGCGTGCATAAAAGCATCAGGTAAAGTGCGATCCAGATAACGCCAGAAACGTTTTATGCGGATATATAATTCGTTTTCTGTTAGAATTCCAACATAAGGCAGCAGTAAGCTGTCTAAGTGACCGAGAAACACCGGCATCGATGTGACGGAAGGAACATGGTGGTACAGGATGCACAGCATATTCAAGGCGTCGTCAAAATCCAGTGCTGGCTCCAGTTCCAGATACTCCGATCCCTGTGCCAGAAACTTGACGTAATCCGGCAGAACGTAACGCGGTTTGTACGGAGCGTGGCCTTCGAACATATCGCAAATTACGCCGTCATCCAGTGCCTGACGCGCCTCTGGCGGTAGACTTGGATAGGGCAATGCGTTCTCGGCCTCAAGAGCTAAAAAGTGACGTTTTTGCTCTGGAGAGAGCGTTTCGCTGGTGGCAATTTGCTGGCAACGCTGTAAGAAAGAAGGTAGTGAAGTCGTATCGGTGGAATTTGTCATAACGCCTCTCTGCGGGCAATAGTCCTGTTTGACCGTCATTCTAAAGATGATGAGCTGGCAATCTATTGATCCTGATATAGGCTGGTAGAAGGTAATGCGTTTTTCATCGATATAAGAGGTTATTTCGTGATGTTAATCACATATAATCTCGTAACGTTACAGTCTGTTTTTCATTGACTGTGATGTTGAGCACAAATGTGACGGAGGGTTTGTGTTCAAATAGTAACATATGATGTTGACCATGAAGGGCCATATGCGGTGAGAAGGATCTCAGTTGCTTTCCGGTCTTTAGCCGGAACAGTATCTTCAAGGAACCAAGTCCGCTCGCCAACGTATTGGGATACCTTCAAGGCTTACGCGTTTAACGTGAACAGTGAAGCCTCCGAACCCTAAATCATTGTGTCTGAATCTCGGCCAAGCCAGTTCAGCCAAGTTGGAGAGTAAAATGACTGATTTAAAAGTTGCTGCAAAACGTGCGTTACAGTTGATGGATCTGACCACTCTGAACGAAGATGACACTGATGAAAAAGTGATCGCCTTGTGCCATCAGGCAAAAAGCCCCGTTGGTAATACCGCAGCAGTTTGCATCTACCCACGTTTCATTCCTATCGCGCGTAAAACGCTGCGCGAACAAGGCACCCCTGAAATTCATATCGCAACCGTGACCAACTTCCCACACGGTAACGATGACATCGCTATTGCTCTGGCGGAAACCAAAGCGGCTATCGCTTACGGTGCCGACGAAGTTGACGTGGTATTCCCATACCGCGCACTGATGGCTGGCAACGAGCAGGTTGGTTTCGACATGGTTAAAGTCTGCAAAGACGCCTGTAATGAAGCTGGCGTGTTGCTGAAAGTGATCATCGAAACCGGCGAATTGAAAGATGCCGCACTGATCCGTAAAGCGTCTGAAATCTCTATCAAGGCGGGCGCTGACTTCATCAAAACTTCAACCGGTAAAGTGCCTGTTAACGCGACTTTAGAAAGCGCTGAAATCATGATGACCGTGATCCGCGATATGGGCGTCAGCAAAACCGTTGGCTTTAAGCCAGCGGGTGGCGTACGTACCGCTGAAGATGCTGCCGAATATCTGGCTCTGGCAGGTCGTCTGCTGGGCGATGACTGGGCTGATTCCCGCCACTTCCGCTTCGGTGCTTCCAGCCTGTTGGCGAGCCTGCTGAAAACGCTGGGCTATGACACCAAAGGCACTGGCAGCGCTTACTAATTCTGTTGTTTCTTGACGCTGATCTGCATGGTTTCTCATGCAGCAGCGTCAATGAATGAAAGATTAAGCGAATCTTTTGCCGCGACGGTTTCGTCGCGGTCATTGTTAGTACTTGAATTGAATAGATGATGCGGGGCGTTCCGCAGAACATACCTCTTAACCTACACCTATATCTGATGTCTTGAGCTTTGACTCAACGAAAGAAGATATAAATCAGCAGGGGGATACAACCTTGTTCCTGGCACAAGAAATTATTCGTAAAAAACGTGATGGACATGCTCTGAGCGAAGAAGAAATTCGCTTTTTCATCAATGGCATTCGCGACAATACGATCTCTGAAGGTCAAATTGCCGCTTTAGCGATGACCATTTTTTTCCACGATATGGTCATGCCTGAACGCGTTGCGTTGACGATGGCGATGCGTGATTCCGGTACCGTTCTGGACTGGAAAGCATTGAACCTGAATGGCCCGATTGTTGATAAGCACTCCACCGGCGGCGTAGGTGACGTAACCTCTCTGATGCTTGGCCCAATGGTGGCCGCATGCGGCGGTTATGTTCCGATGATTTCAGGCCGTGGTTTAGGCCATACCGGCGGTACGCTGGATAAACTGGAAGCGATTCCGGGATTTGATATTTTCCCTGACGATGCGCGTTTCCGTAAAATTATTTCTGAAGTTGGCGTGGCAATTATTGGCCAGACCAACTCTTTGGCTCCTGCCGACAAACGTTTCTATGCGACGCGTGACATTACCGCGACTGTTGATTCTATCCCACTGATCACGGCATCCATTCTGGCGAAGAAACTGGCTGAAGGCTTAGACGCGCTGGTTATGGACGTTAAGGTCGGCTCTGGTGCTTTCATGCCAACCTTTGAGCTATCCGAAGCATTGGCTCAGTCGATCGTTGGCGTGGCTAACGGTGCGGGCTGTAAAACCACGGCATTGCTGACGGATATGAATCAGGTATTGGCTTCCAGCGCGGGTAATGCGGTTGAGGTGCGAGAGTCGGTCCAGTTCCTGACGGGCGAGTATCGCAATCCGCGTTTGCTTGAAGTCACTATGGCTTTATGCGTTGAAATGTTGATTTCTGGTAATTTGGCCGCAGATCAACAAGACGCCCGCAATAAACTGCAAGCGGTACTGGATAACGGTAAAGCGGCTGAAGTCTTTGGTCGTATGGTTGCCGCGCAAGGTGGCCCGGCTGATTTCGTTGAACGCTACGACAGCTATTTGCCAAAAGCGACATTAAGCAAGCCTGTCTTTGCTGAGCACAGTGGTATTATTACCGCTATGGATACCCGTGAATTGGGCATGTCTGTCGTTGGACTTGGCGGTGGACGTCGCCGTGCTACTGACAGCATTGATTACAGCGTTGGTTTAACCGATATGGTTCGTCTGGGTGATAAAGTTGACGCTCAGCGCCCGTTGGCGGTAGTGCATGCTTGCGATGAAGCATCTTGGCAGCAGGCGGCTCAGGCCGTTCGCAACGCTATCGTTCTGGGTGATAAAGCGCCGGCAGAAAATCCGGTTGTCTATCGCCGTATCACCGAGTAAACGCCATACTTAATGCGTGGGCGTTAAGCCAGCCTAAGAATTAAAACCAAAGAGTCGCCAAGTTTGCATCGGCTCTTTGGCCACAGCGCTAAAGCGCAGGAGAGTAAGATGAAACGTACATTTATCATGGTATTAGACTCATTTGGTATCGGTGCGAGTGAAGATGCTGAACGCTTTGGCGATGTGGGTTCCGATACTTTAGGTCATATCGCTGACGCCTGCGCGCGCGGCGAAGCCGACATCGGTCGTAAAGGTCCATTGACGCTGCCAAACCTGAGCCGTTTAGGATTGGGTAAAGCGGCTGAAGAATCTACGGGGCGTTTCCCGCAGGGGCTGGATAAAAACGCCGAAATCATCGGCGCATATGGCTATGCTAGCGAGCTTTCTTCCGGTAAAGATACCCCGTCTGGTCACTGGGAAATTGCCGGTGTTCCGGTTCTGTTCGACTGGGGTTACTTCTCCGATCATGAAAATAGCTTCCCGCAGGAATTGCTGGATATTCTGGTAAAACGCGGCAATCTGCCGGGTTATCTAGGAAATTGCCACTCTTCAGGTACCGTGATCTTAGATCAGTTGGGCGAAGAGCACATGAAAACCGGCAAACCGATTTTCTACACTTCGGCTGACTCGGTATTCCAGATTGCCTGCCACGAAGAGACCTTCGGGCTGGATCGTCTGTATGAGCTGTGCGAAATCGCGCGTGAAGAGCTGACCAAAGGTGGTTACAACATCGGTCGCGTTATTGCGCGTCCATTCGTGGGTGACAAAACGGGTGAGTTTAAGCGTACCGGCAACCGTCACGATTTAGCCGTTGAGCCACCGGCTCCAACTATGTTGAAAAAGCTGGTTGATGAGAAGGGCGGCGAAGTGGTTTCTATCGGTAAAATTGCCGATATCTACGCGAACGTTGGGATCACCCAGAAAGTGAAAGCGACCGGTATCGATGCGCTGTTTGACGCCACGCTGGTGGAAATGGAGAAAGCGGGTGACAACACTATCGTGTTCACCAACTTTGTCGACTTTGACTCCTCTTACGGCCACCGTCGCGATGTAGCGGGTTATGCTGCTGCGCTGGAGCTGTTTGACCGCCGTCTGCCAGAAATGCTGAAATTGGTGAAAGATGACGATATTATTATCTTCACCGCTGACCATGGCTGTGACCCAACCTGGGCTGGCTCTGACCATACTCGTGAGCACATTCCGGTATTGGTTTACGGCCCTAAAGTGAAACCAGGTTCATTGGGACACCGTGAAACCTTCGCTGATATTGGTCAAACGGTAGCGAACTACTTTGGTTTGTCGCCAATGGATTACGGTAAATCCATGTTTTAATTTCTGAGCGCCAGCCGATTTTAATGAATCGGCTGGCGTTTCATTTCACAGCAAGTTTGAATATCTAGATTCATATACCAAAAGGATACGAATTATGGCTACGCCGCATATTAATGCCGAGATGGGTGATTTTGCAGACGTTGTGTTGATGCCGGGCGATCCGCTGCGTGCAAAACACATTGCTGAAACTTTCCTGCAAGACGTCCGTCAGGTAAACAGCGTGCGCGGCATGCTGGGGTTCACCGGGACTTACAAAGGTCGTAAGATCTCTGTTATGGGTCACGGTATGGGTATCCCATCTTGCTCTATCTATGCGAAAGAGCTGATCACTGATTTCGGCGTGAAGAAAATTATCCGCGTTGGTTCATGTGGCGCTGTACGTATGGACGTTAAACTGCGTGATGTGGTTATCGGTATGGGGGCATGTACTGACTCTAAAGTTAACCGTCTGCGTTTCAAAGACCATGACTATGCTGCGATTGCAGATTTCGACATGGTACGTAATGCATCTGACGCGGCTAAAGCGAAAGGCATCAACGCTCGCGTAGGTAACATCTTCTCTGCTGACCTGTTCTACACTCCAGATCCATCTATGTTCGACGTAATGGACAAATACGGCATTCTGGGCGTGGAAATGGAAGCGGCAGGTATCTACGGCGTAGCGGCTGAGTTCGGTGCGAAAGCGCTGACCATCTGCACCGTTTCTGACCATATCCGTACCCACGAGCAGACCACTGCCGAAGAACGCCAGACGACGTTCAACGACATGATTGAAATTGCTCTGGAATCCGTTCTGCTGGGTGATGCAGAAGAAGCTGCTGCAAAATAATTGCAGGCACTTTAGATTGTTTAAAAGGCTCCAGATTGGAGCCTTTTTCGTTTTTGGCTTTCAGCTAATTAATCGAACTACCCGCTAACCTAAAAGTAAAATAAACGGTGACGTGGGAGCGATTATTCATCAGAGAGTGGTGATTCACCGATAAAATTCAAGCGCATGGTTAACCAATCCTGAACGATGGCGTTAGCAGCCTTCTCCGCATCGGCCTGCGTGAAATGTTGTTCTGTCACAAGCCATTGTGCCGTTGTTTTACGCGCCTCATTAGCCGCATTCAGTACGGCATCACGTTCCTGTTTTGGCCACTCTTTATCGTTCCAAGCTTGGATTTCACTTTCTGGGCTATTAGCCGTTGTCGTATTGGGCTCAGTTTTAAGGAAATCTCGCGGTGACAAAGTGACGCGCAGATCGAACATTCTCCAGTCGGCATAGCTGGCTGAACGTATGGTTCCCATATTTAAGCTGGCTTTATCAACGATCGTTGCCATTGCGTCATTTAATTGTTTCCATGCGGGGCGTTGAAATAAATCCCCTTGCGGCGAACAAATCGGCGCGTTCCCGTCGAGAGATGAGCCATACAGCGCGCCAAATGTGTCATAGGCGGCTTTCCCTTGGCGCTTGAAAATAAAGCAATGGGCATACTCCCTTTCTTTGCCGTTAATGATTTCCCTATAGTGATTTTCATTTTGTTCAATTGTCATGCGTAGCAGGGTAAGCGTGGCTGAGTTTTTGGTTGTCGCCGGATCTTTTTCTATGTCATGAAGCAATTCGCCAGCCCATGAGCTACCTAACCCTTTTACCGCCTGTTGGTAGCGTTGTGCGGCTTCTGCGTCGGTTATCTGGCTAGAGGGTTCAAACTGGTGGAGGTAAACGAGCCAAGCAGAAGCAAGGGGGCCGCGATATAACGCTAACTTCTGTGCTGCAATCGCTGGATTGGCAGGTATGGCTCGAATGATGTTGTCTAGCGTTGATGTTGCTTGGCCGGCTATCTCTTGCAGCCCACGGTCACGCTGCTCCATGCTTTTTTGTAGACAGCTTTCGAGCCGATCGGGATTTGCTGCACAACCATTGCGCTGCTTGATCCAGTTTCTTTGGGCCGTGCGTAACTCATTTGCTTGAGTTGTTGGAAGGTTAGACATCGCGATCTGGTAGCTTTCATTCAAACTACTGTCGAGGACGCTTAATGACGTGGTATCGCAGATGGCATGCTCTATGCTGCTTTCCGCCTTTTCACAGTCAAAAGAGGCTGCAAATACTGGCGCGGTACACATGATGAGGGGCAGCATAACCCCAGCGCGAATGAACGATGAAAAAATGCGTCTCTTTGCCATTGAAGAACAAATGTAATTGCAGGTGCTGTGCAGCATCAATGAAAGTCCCTTCTTATCGTCGTATTTTATCAAGATCATAGCTAAATGAGATCGTTTACGGAAAGATAACCGCAGAACAGATCAAAATACAGCTCCGGTTTATGCGATCTGAAGTGCACAGTTATCGGATCACTATTAAGGAATATATGGCATGAAGCGAATACATAAATTAACGCTATTGTTAGCAGCGGTATCCAGTATGCCAGCTTGGGCTGCGAGCGGGGTTTCGTTCGATCATAAAGACTGGGAAGTCACTTGCGATAACACGTTAACCTGCCGTGCGGCGGGTTATAGCACAGAAGAACAGCCTAGCGGCTCACTCTTGTTTACGCGCAAAGCAGGCCCTAATACGCCAATTAGCGGCGAAGTTATTTTGGCTGAAGTTGAATCGGCCGATAAGCCCCCTAAGAAACTCACAATGTGGATCGATGATAAATTCGAGGGGGAGGCCAAGGTGGGAGAAAATGATATCTGGCACTTATCAGCGGTGCAGAATCAGAAGCTCATTCGTGCTCTAAAAGGAACGGGAAAAGTTGAGTTCAGAGGCGCTCCCGATCCCTTCATACTTTCTGGCGACGGTGCATACGCAGTAATGCTAAAGATGGATGATGTTCAAGGGCGGATTGGTACACCGGGGGCGATGGTGAAAAAAGGGAATAAGCCTGAGGACAGCGTGTTGGCCGAGATCCCTGCGCCGGTGATTCAGGCGGTGCAGACTGAAACAGGAAAAGCGCGCCCGTTGACCGCTCCTGAGCTTGCTGCGCTGAAACCTGAATTGGTTTCCACTTTGACACCGGATGACGGATGTGACCGTTTACAGCCATCCCCAGATGACACTGCTGAAAGTGATGAGGGAATTACGCTAACGCCGCTCGATAAAACACATGCTCTTCTCTCGACACTTTGCTGGCGAGCGGCCTACAACGAAGGCTACGGCTACTGGGTGATCGATAATGCGTTGAAAGAAAAACCGGTCATGGTGACAGATTCCGGCACCAGCTATGACGCAGGCGTTATTTCATTAAGCCAGAAAGGGCGCGGGCCAGCTGATTGCATGTCGATGGCGAGCTGGGTGTGGGACGGACAGGCCTTTCGTCAAAGCAAAGTGTCCGATACCGGCATGTGTCGGTATATCCGGTTAGGTGGAACTTGGGATTTACCGACGTTTATTGCTGATGTGAAGCCTGCGCGATAGAACTGCGTTTGCTGTTGTTACTGCCAAAAAACCAAAAGCCGCATAGTACTATGCGGCTTTTGG
>NZ_KV824214.1:0-63822 GCF_001816025.1 Hafnia sp. HMSC23F03 | reverse complement strand
CCAAAAGCCGCATAGTACTATGCGGCTTTTGGTTAATCTCGCTATCGCATTAGCTGATTATTTAGACCCAATCTTACGCAGTGGTTTGCCTTGCATCAGGTTACGCTCGATGTGTTCCAGAGAAATGTTTTTAGTCTCAGGGATTAGCGCCAGCGTAATGAAGATGAAGATAATATTCAGACCGGCATAAACCCAGAAGGTATGCGCGCTACCCAGAGAGTTCAGCATGGTCAGGAAGGTGGCACCGACAATCATGTTGGCAATCCAGTTGGTTGCGGTTGAACAGGTGATACCAAAGTCACGGCCTTTCAACGGCTGGATTTCAGAGCACAGAACCCAAATCAACGGACCAGCGCTCATGGCGAAACCAACGATGAAGATGAGCAGCATGATGACGGCAAAGTACTGAGCAAAGACGGAGGAGATGCCGATGTTCATCATCGTACCCAGTGTACCCATACCCAGTGCCATCACGATGAAGCCGAGGATTAACGTAGGCTTACGACCCCAGCGATCAACCAGTCCGATGGCGATGAAGGTTGCTAACACGTTCACCAACCCGACGATAACGGTGCCCCACATTTGCTGAGAAGTGCTAGCAAAACCGGCCAAATCGAAGATTTTTGGTGCGTAATACATGATGACGTTCATACCGGTGAACTGCTGCATCACCTGTAACAAGACGCCAAGATACACGGCACGGCGGAAGTTTTTGTTGTTTACAAATAACGCCCAACCGCTTTGTTTCACTTTCAAACTTTCGCGAATTTCGTCCAGTTCGTTTTTGGCTTGTTCGCTGGTGTCACGCAGCTTTTCTAACACGCGGCGCGCTTTTTCATCACTGCCACGAGCTGCCAACCAGCGAGGGCTATCCGGTAGGAAGAACACCCCAATCAACAGCAGAACCGCAGGGATGGTGATGACACCTAGCATCCAGCGCCATGCACCCGTGTAGCTGAAAGCGGTATCAGATAAATAAGCGGCTAAAATACCGATGGTGATCATCAACTGGTACATGGAAATCATGCTGCCGCGGATTTTTTCTGGTGCAATTTCAGAAAGATAAATTGGAGCAGTATAAGACGCGATCCCCACAGCCAACCCTAGCAACACGCGTGAAACGATGAGTATTTCTACGTCTGGGGCAAATGCGGAGCAAAGTGAACCGACGACAAATAATACTGCGCCGATCATTAGGCTGTATTTACGACCGATGCGGAAGTTTAACCATCCACTGCCGACTGCGCCAACCGCTGCGCCAAACATCATGGAGCTCACAACCCATTCTTGTTGAGAGCTGGTGATTTGAAACGTCTCGCTGATAAATGGCAAAGCACCAGCGATAACACCAATATCCAGTCCGAATAATAAGCCTGCCAGCGCAGCGAGAAAGCAGACAAAAAACGTCAGGCTGGCATTTGAACGGGCTTTACGACCCGGGTGTGTACTCACGGTAGTACTCATACTGCCTCCGAAAAGAAACTCGTTTGTATATCTATCATGTTAAGAATCTATGGCTTGAATGTAAGTGCTCCCGATCACAGAAATGTAATCGTTTACACTGGCGTGGTATTCACCGTGATAGTGAATGGATGTGGGCTTATGGATTTATTCACAGTGAAAATGGACTATTTAATTGAATTTTATGATTTTTTATCAATGATTTGTGATGGTTATATATTTGTTTTGGTGCTCATTAAGTGAGCATTCATAATTTTTTTAGTTCAATTGGAAATATTATGTAATCGTTTTCATTGAGAGTGACCTGATTTGAAACAAAAAAAAGCAGGCACACATGGCCTGCTTTATTGATGCGAAATAATCTAGCGCGAGTTAAATCTTACTTTAGACCAGCAGCTTCACGCAGCAATGCCGCTTTATCGGTTTTTTCCCAAGGGAAGTGCTCACGACCAAAGTGACCATAGGCTGCGGTTTGACGATAGATTGGCTGAATCAGATCCAGCATCTGGATCAAACCATATGGACGCAAATCGAAGAATTCACGTACTAGTAGAGTCAGTTGTTCGGTAGAGATTTTCTCAGTGCCGAAGGTTTCGATCATGATTGAAGTGGGTTCAGCAACGCCGATAGCGTAAGAAACCTGAATTTCACAACGATCTGCTAAGCCCGCGGCGACGATGTTTTTCGCCACGTAACGAGCGGCATAAGCGGCTGAACGGTCAACTTTAGAAGGATCTTTACCAGAGAATGCACCGCCACCGTGACGAGCTGCGCCGCCGTAAGTATCAACGATGATTTTACGGCCAGTCAAACCACAGTCACCCATTGGGCCACCGATAACGAAACGACCTGTTGGGTTGATGAAGTATTTGGTATTAGAAGACAGCCATTCTGGTGGCAGAACTGGCTTGATAATCTCTTCCATTACCGCTTCTTGTAGGTCAGGAAGACTGATGCTGTCAGAGTGCTGGGTAGAAAGAACTACTGCGTCAATACCCGCAATTTTGCCGTCGTCGTACAGGAAGGTGACCTGACTTTTTGCATCAGGACGCAACCATGGCAGAGTGCCGTTTTTACGGACTTCGGCCTGACGTTCCATCAAACGATGAGCATAGGTGATTGGCGCAGGCATCAAAACTTCAGTTTCGTTGGTTGCATAACCAAACATAATGCCTTGGTCGCCGGCACCTTGTTCCAGCGGATCGGTGCGGTCAACGCCCTGATTGATGTCTGGAGACTGTTTACCGATAGCGCTCAATACGGCACAAGAGTTGGCATCGAAGCCCATATCGGAGCTTACATAGCCGATTTCAGCAACGGTTTTACGAGTCAGTTCTTCAATATCAACCCATGCATTCGTGGTAATTTCACCACCAACCAGCACCATGCCAGTTTTAACGTAGGTTTCACAAGCTACTCGCGCTTTAGGATCCTGTTCCAGAATCGCATCAAGCACGGCGTCAGAAATTTGGTCAGCAATCTTATCAGGATGTCCTTCGGACACTGATTCGGAGGTGAAAAGGTGTTTAGCCATTATGTTCTTTACCTTCAAAAGACGGGTTTATCGTGACTGCGTAGTGCTGGGGTATGTACATCAGTCGCTAGCGATATGCCCTTACGAGTGGGGATAACACGCCAGTGCTGGTGCCTGATGCATCCTGCAACGCCCCTCAGGCAAAGCCGTTCAGCAGTTTATCTGTCAATAAGTATAGATGGATTAACATCTGGACGGCTATTTTAAGCCAGACTTGTCACAACATTCCAGTCATTTTTGTTGTGCACTTTTATCAAATGGGCACTATTTATATCTAGAACAGAACCTTTACACCTGCGTAAACGCTCAGAAACAGTTTTTAGTAAAATTTCATTTTGCATTTAAGGCGAGTTGATTGTATAAACTGCGCGCGGCTATGTGTCTCACTTCCAGCCGAGGAGGGTATGAGTTGCTGCTCATACTGTCAGTTTCAACACACTGTTAACTTTTTGGCTCTGTGCGTTAGCGATAACCGCAGACATGGAGGTGGTTCAGGTAATGATCCGCACTGATATCATTGCGACATCCGTCGCGCTAGACACTGTTATTTGCAAAGCACCTTTGTTTAAGACAACGGCTTTGTTTAATACCGTGACTTCCTGCAATATCCTGCGTCATTGTGACGCCTCGCCGTCCCGCGCATTGCGCTTTCCTTCCTATTTATCTGCATTTCTCGCATTTTCCCGATGTTATTCATCACTTTGGTGAATATAGGGCGCGACTCAGGATTCTTACGCCGATAGCGGCAACTGATGACTGAACAAGGGTAACCTGCTACGTGGTATGACGACCAAATAACGTGGCTGGTGAATTTTCATTGGGGTTTATCCTGCATTCAAGAATGCACTCCCCGACCCACGGAGTTAGCGACGTGTTTTGCTCTTATACTTATATCAGCCCGGCATTTTGTCCGGCGCTGAGCTTTGTGGTCACGCCAAAAATCCCGGCGTGTGGGTTGTTAAGCGCAGATGTTGCTGCGATAGTGAATAACCGTGCTGTAAATAATTCCATTATTTGCCACGATAGTGCACAAGGAGTTCGTCATGTCTAACGAACTCAGTCAACGCCCGCAGGAAGCGGCCGGACACCATCATTTGCGTTCTATGCAGGAGGTTGCCATGAATGATCGTAATGCCAGCAAAATGCTGAGTACTTATAACGTCGCCTACTGGGGTGGCAACTATTATGACGTCAACGAATTGGGTCATATTTCGGTTTGTCCTGATCCCGACGTCCCTGAGGCGCGTGTCGATCTGACTCAATTGGTCGAGAAGCTGCAAAAAGAGAGCAACCAGCGTCTGCCTGCGCTGTTCTGTTTTCCGCAGATCCTGCAGCATCGCTTGCGTTCTATTAACGCGGCGTTCAAACGTGCGCGTGAATCCTTCGGTTATGAAGGCGGCTATTTCCTAGTTTACCCCATCAAGGTAAACCAGCATCGTCGCGTCATTGAATCTCTGGTGAATTCCGGTGAGCCTCTGGGGTTGGAAGCAGGTTCAAAAGCCGAATTGATGGCCGTGCTGGCGCATGCCGGTATGACTCGCTCTGTCATTGTGTGTAACGGCTATAAAGATCGCGAATACATTCGTTTGGCACTGATCGGCGAGAAACTGGGACACAAGGTGTATCTGGTCATCGAAAAGATGTCCGAGATTAAGCTGGTAATGGAAGAAGCTGAGCGTCTTAATGTCGTGCCGCGTTTAGGCGTGCGTGCGCGTCTGTCTTCTCAGGGCTCAGGCAAATGGCAGTCCAGCGGTGGTGAGAAATCTAAATTTGGTCTGGCTGCGACTCAGGTTCTGCAATTGGTCGAAACCCTGCGTGAGGCTGGGCGCTTAGACAGCCTGCAACTGCTGCATTTCCACTTGGGGTCTCAGTTGGCGAACATTCGCGATATCGCCACAGGGGTGCGCGAATCGGCACGATTCTATGTTGAGCTGCATAAGCTTGGCGTTAATATTCAGTGCTTCGACGTCGGCGGTGGGCTTGGCGTGGACTATGAAGGAACACGCTCCCAGTCTGATTGCTCGGTCAACTATGGCCTGAACGAATATGCTAATAACGTGATTTGGGGGATCGGTGATGCCTGTAATGAACACGGTTTGCCGCATCCGACAGTGATCACCGAGTCTGGTCGTGCCGTTACCGCGCATCACACCGTGTTGGTTTCCAACGTGATTGGCGTTGAGCGTAATGAATTCCATGCACCGATTGC
The DNA here is from genome assembly GCF_001816025.1 of Hafnia sp. HMSC23F03. Classification (NCBI taxonomy): domain Bacteria; kingdom Pseudomonadati; phylum Pseudomonadota; class Gammaproteobacteria; order Enterobacterales; family Hafniaceae; genus Hafnia; species Hafnia sp. HMSC23F03. The sequence continues at coordinate 58,618 of NZ_KV824214.1, read as the reverse complement.
GCCGGCAGAAGACGCCCCGCGCGCGCTGCAAAGCCTGTGGGCAACCTGGGAAGAGATGCAGGATTCTGGCACTAAGCGTTCTCTGCGCGAATGGCTCCATGACAGCCAGCTCGACCTGAATGATGTCCATAGCCAATATGCGCATGGCATTCTGGATCTGACCCAGCGTGCTTGGGCAGAGCAACAATATCTGACGATCTGTAGCCAGATTCAGGAACATCTGGATCCAAGCAATCGAGCACATCGCCCGATTATTGATGAGCTGCAGGAGCGCATGGCCGATAAGCTATACGTTAACTTTTCGCTATTCCAGTCAATGCCGGATGCATGGGGTATCGATCAGTTGTTCCCTGTTCTGCCATTGAGCGGCTTGGATCAGGCGCCTGAGCGCCGTGCGGTGCTGTTGGATATCACCTGTGACTCTGATGGTGCTATCGATCACTACATCGACGGTGACGGCATTGCGACGACCATGCCGATGCCTCAGTACGATCCTGAAAATCCACCGTTGATCGGTTTCTTCATGGTGGGGGCTTATCAGGAAATTCTGGGCAATATGCATAACCTGTTCGGTGATACCGCATCTGTTGATGTATTTGTCTTTGAAGATGGTAGCGTCGAAGTACAAGATTCTGATGAAGGCAACACGGTGGCTGAGATGCTGGAATACGTTCAGCTCGATCCTGAAGTGTTGCTCACCCGCTTCCGCGATCAGGTACGTAAAACCGATTTGGCGCCTGAGCTGCAAACGCAGTTCTTGGATGAGTTCGAATCTGGCTTATATGGGTATACCTATCTCGAAGATGAGTGATCGTCGGCTCTAAGTGATAATAAATAAGATCACATTGAGTCAGATCACAAAGTATCAGGGTGCTTCGGCACCCTTTTTTATTGCTGATATAGTGAGGATCATACCGAACAGAGACGTGGAGAGTTTCACATGGAGAAAATCGATCTGCATATGCACTCGCATTACAGTGATGACGCGGATTATCCGGTGGCTGAATTGATCGCTCGCTGCCTACGCGAAGGAGTGACTACGCTGGCGGTGACCGATCACAACTCGGCATTTTCGTTTGCAGAATCTCTAAAATGGCGTAGTGACTCCCTGAATATTATTTCGGGAATTGAAATCGACTGCACCTTTCAAGGACGCAATTTCCATCTGCTGGGCTACGGTTTTACACCGTCGGATGACTTCTCTCAGGTTTATGAAAACTTCAACAATATTCAGCGTGAGCTCGTACCGGTGAAATTGACCAAGCTGCGTGAATTGGGCTTTTTCATTGATGATGAACATTTGGCTCGATTAGCTAACGGTCGCTTGCCACAGGAAGAGCAAATGGGTGAAGCCATTCTGGAGGATGAGCGCAATGCCGGCAATCCATTGCTCTTGCCATACCGCTCAGGTGGTGAACGTGCAGATATGCCGTTAATCAATTTCTATTGGGATTTCTTTGGCCCCAACAAAGCCTGTTATCAACCAGTGACCTATCCTGCGTTAGAAGATATGGCTGATTTGATTCGCAATAATGGTGGAATACCGGTGATTGCGCATATTGGGGCTAACCTGAAAGAAGAACATGAGGCGATGCTCGAGCTGATGTTGGAATCTGGCGTAGCAGGCATAGAGGTCTTCTCAAGCTATCACGATGAGGCGCTGGCGCAGCGACTCTACAATTTTGCGTGTGAACAGGGCGCCTATGTGACCTGCGGCAGTGATTTTCACGGACGCAATAAGCCCAAAATTGAAGTGGGAACCTGCCAATATAATAGAGAGCAGTTGGCAGAAATTCAGCGCTTTATCGACGTTGTGAGCAAGGGTTCACATCAGGCTTGAAGAGTGGAAAGTTTACGGCGATAATTGCTAGTAGCAGCTTTAAAAGCGAACAATAAATCCCTTTCTCGTCGGGCTAACGACGCGGAAGGGATTTTTTTTCATCGGTACTTTGACTTCGGCCTGTGATAAATGTGGCCTTCAACGAGGATTGATTATGAGCACCCTGGGCAATAAACCCGATAACTCACTGGTTTCTAACGCCTTTGGCTTCCTGCGTTTTCCGCTGAATTTCCAGCCATACGACAGCGATGCTGATTGGGTTATCACCGGTGTACCTTTCGATATGGCCACTTCAGGCCGTGCGGGTGGGCGTCATGGCCCTGCAGCTATCCGTCAGGTATCCACCAATCTGGCGTGGGAAGGCAACCGCTGGCCATGGAATTTCGATCTGCGCGATCGCCTGAATGTCGTTGACTGCGGCGACGTGGTATTCAGCTTTGGTGATGCTCAGGACATGAGTGACTCTCTGCAGGCACACACCGAGAAATTACTGGAGTCCGGTAAGCGCTGTCTAACTTTCGGTGGTGACCACTTTGTCACGCTGCCTTTGCTGCGCGCTCATGCCAAACACTTTGGCAAAATGGCGCTGGTGCATTTCGACGCGCATACTGATACTTATGCTAATGGCAGCAAATTCGATCATGGAACGATGTTCTTCCATGCGCCAAATGAAGGGCTAATCGATCCAAATCACTCCGTGCAGATTGGTATTCGTACTGAGTTCGATCGTGATAACGGTTTTACCGTATTGGACGCTGCACAGGTAAACGATCGCGGTGTGGATGACGTGCTGGCGCAAATCAAACAGATTGTTGGCGATATGCCGGTTTACCTGACTTTCGACATCGATTGTCTGGACCCTGCTTTTGCTCCAGGCACAGGAACGCCAGTGATTGGTGGTTTAACTTCCGATCGTGCGCTTAAACTGGTGCGTGGACTGAAAGATCTTAACATCGTGGGTATGGACGTGGTGGAAGTCGCTCCAGCGTACGATCAGTCTGAAATTACCGCTCTGGCCGCGGCCACGCTGGCACTGGAAATGTTATATATTCAGGCAGATAAAAAAGGCGAATAATTTTCGCGAAGTCTTATGATATTGAGGCGGCCATCGGGCCGCCTTTTTTAATTCTGCTGTACTCTTTGGGGCAGCAGTAAATATATTTTCATACTGATAGGGCGGCTGGTTGAGGCAAACACCGACTCACCGACCTTATGGTTCTGCTGGCACAGGACCTGCGCATAATGCATTGGGTGTACCGCGATAATTTTGCACATGATATTTACCTAACGGTTTTTAAAATCTGATGGGGATATCAATGCTATGGAATCAATACCATAAAAATAGAATAGGGGGGTTATTATAAAAACAGGGTAAAAATTAGCAGTAAAATATAAAAATGGTGTAATCATCTTACCTATTTTTGGCTACTGTGAGATGTTGTTTTCTATTATTTCACTCACCCTGAGTAGCATAATTTAATTGGCTGCTTATATGGAATAAGCATCACTTAACTGTAATTTTTGTTTTACTACATGCTCTTGGTGATAGAATAAATTATTACCAATTTATGGATTTTGTCGTGAAAAAAGCACTTGGGTTATTTTGGGGTGTGGGATGCATCCTGCTTATTCTTGCTGGCTATATGCTCTATTCAAGCATGCAGTTTCAGAAAACTGCTTTACGCGCTGAAGGTGTTGTGACCGAAGTTCGCTATGAGCGTTCGAGTGATTCAAAAGGATCTTATCATCCCGTTATTGCCTTTAACACCAATCAAAATAAGAGAATTGTTTTCGAATCCTCAACGGGGAGTTCTAGCTACAGAGGTACTGAAGGAAATAGCATTGAGGTTCTTTATGCCGCAGATGCTCCAGAGAACGCTGAGATAAATGACTCACTGTCTCAATGGGGTGCCCCTGTTATTCTGGGGGGCATGGGAATAGTGTTTGCCAGCATCGGTTGTATACCCTTTCTGATTATGCGAGTACGCTCTCGTCGAAGTGCCCGTTTGCTTCAAGAGGGAGTGCCTATTGAGGCACAAATTATCGGTGTTGAATTGAATCAGGCTATTCAGTTTAATGGCCGTTCACCTTATCGAATTAAAAGCCAGTGGTTAGATAAAAATACAAACCAAGTATTCGTTTTTTACAGTGACAATATTAACTTCGACCCTTCTTCTTATATACAGGGTGAGACGATTACCGTTTACCTCGATAAAAACGATCCTAAAAAATACCATATGGATATTTCGCTGTTGCCTAAAATAGCGTGATTGCTGAAGTCTATGTTTATTATTAAGGGAGTAGTGATGAACAAATTAACGTTGTTTCGTTTGTTGTGCAGTTTCTGGATCATTTTCGCTTTATCTGGCTGTGGGTATAACGATATTCAGTCGGATGATGAAAATGTTAATGCCACCTGGGCTGAGGTATTAAACCAATATCAACGACGAGCCGATCTGGTTCCTAATCTCGTAGCCAGCGTTAAAGGGTATGCCGCCCACGAGTCGGAAGTATTCGCACAGATTGCTGAAGCCAGAGCAAAAATAGGCGGATTGCCAAATATGCAGCAGGCTCCGCAGGATGAGCAAAGCATTAAGCAGTTTCAGCAAGCACAGGCCAGCATGAGTAGTGCGCTATCACGTTTGCTGGTTGTTAATGAGAAATACCCAGACCTGAAATCCGATCAGCTTTATACCAATCTGATGGTACAACTCGAGGGGACGGAGAATCGGATTGCGGTTGCTCGCCATCGTTATGTACAAGCGGTGCAAACTTATAACACCCGCATTAGAACGTTTCCTAACAACCTGACGGCTAGCTGGAAAGGATATAAGCCTAAACTCACTTTTCAACCTGAAAATATCGAATCTATTAGCACGGCACCAAAGATAGATTTCTCAACCCCTTCAACGGCAAAATAAGGCGAAACGGATGCGCTTTTTCGGATATGGAATGATTCTGCTGTTATCACTGATGAGCGGCAGTCTATTTGCTAAAGAAATACCGATTCCTGCGTTAACTCAAAGAGTGACTGATTTAACCGATACGATTACGAATAGTGAAAGTGCGCAGATATCTAATCAGATTGTTAATTTCGAAAATAAAACGGGCCATCAACTTGCGGTTTTAGTGGTAAAAACCACGGGCGAGGAAACTATCGAACAATATGCCACGCGTGTTTTTGAACAGTGGAAATTGGGAGATAAGAAACGTGATGATGGCTTATTACTGCTCATCGCCAAGCAAGATCATACTCTGCGATTAGAAGTGGGGTATGGGTTGGAAGGCGAGATGACGGATGTTGACGCGGCAAATGTGTTAGATAGATACATCGTCCCGTTGTTTAAGAAAAATCAGTTTGCGCAGGGAATTAGCTCCGGCATTGAGCGGGTGACGTTTAAGCTCACCAGTGAAAAAACGGCTGATGGAAGTGCGTCGGAAGGCGTTTCTGCAGCAACGACGCCCAATCGAACGAATACAACCGTTTCTAAAGCAAGAAGAACCATCAGCCATATGCCATCGAGTCCGTATGGGGTTTATGTGTGGATTGTCGGCATATTGCTTTTACTTAAGTTAACTGCGAGAAGTAGTAAGGTTATTTTACCGGCATTATGGGGCGGTATAGGGATGGGGATTGGCAACGTTGTCTATCAATCTGTTTGCCTCTTGCTTAAACCCACACCTTTTAAATTGAGTTCTCTTGAACCGACGTTTTCTATTTTCTTCGGTATTTTCATGTTTATCGTTTTTTTAATACTTCCGTTTCTTAAGGGATGGAGTTCGGTTCAGTCCTCGAGGCAGAGAAATGGCTGGGAAAGTGAACGCTCTTCGAGTTCTTCATCAACCTTTGGTGGAGGCGGAGGAAGCAGCGGCGGCGGCGGTGCGAGTAGCCGCTGGTGATTCGTTATCTTTCTCAGTGATATAACACGATAAGAGCAGTAAGAATGGCTATCAGCTAAGTTTTATCAGACCGCAACCAATAACGTTGCGGTTTTTTTATCACTCATATATGGCTAATTTGGCTTTTCCCTCCATTTCCATCTAATTTTTTGAATAAAGAAAGTAATGGGTATAAATCCTACAAATCCACATTCTGTGTGCCATTGGAGTTAATGAAACGTTACCTCTCATACTTATTAAGGGGTAAATATTGACTAAATAGTTCTCTTTTTTGATTTGACTCAATATGAGCAGGGTTTTAACTGCTAGTTTGCCGCTGACAAAAACATCATTGAAGCAATGAGGATGGCAATGGACGTCAGTCGCAGACAGTTTTTTAGAATCTGCGCCGGCGGGATGGCTGGTACAACAGCGGCAGTTTTAGGGTTCACTCCTAGTCTGGCGCTGGCGGAGTCGCGTAACTATAAGTTGCTGCGAGCAAAAGAAACACGCAACTCCTGTACCTATTGTTCTGTTGGTTGTGGGTTATTGATGTATAGCCTTGGTGATGGTGCCAAGAATGCTAAATCAACGATTTTCCATATCGAAGGGGACCCGGATCATCCGGTAAACCGAGGCGCGCTTTGCCCGAAAGGTGCTGGCCTATTGGACTATGTCCATAGCGAAAATCGCCTGCGTTACCCAGAATACCGTGCCCCGGGTTCTGATAAGTGGCAGCGCATTAGCTGGGACGATGCTTTTGATCGTATCGCCAAGCTGATGAAAAACGACCGTGATAAGAATTTTGAAACCACAAACGCCGAAGGCGTAACGGTCAATCGCTGGCTCTCCACCGGCATGTTGTGCGCCTCTGCGGCCAGCAACGAAACCGGTATGCTAACGCAAAAATTTGCCCGCTCTCTGGGCATGCTGGCGGTTGATAACCAAGCGCGCGTCTGACACGGACCAACGGTAGCAAGTCTTGCTCCAACATTTGGTCGCGGTGCGATGACCAACCACTGGGTTGATATCAAAAACGCCAACGTTGTGATGGTGATGGGCGGCAATGCCGCTGAAGCGCATCCGGTGGGATTCCGCTGGGCGATGGAAGCCAAAAACAATAACGATGCCACGCTGATCGTGGTCGATCCGCGCTTTACCCGCACCGCATCGGTCGCGGATATCTATGCGCCGATTCGTTCCGGCACCGACATTACTTTCCTGTCGGGCGTGCTGCTGTACCTGATTTCCAATAACAAAATCAACGCTGAATACGTCAAGAATTACACGAACGCCAGCCTGCTGGTACGTGATGATTTTACATTTGAAGACGGCCTATTTAGCGGTTATGACGAATCAAAACGTCAGTATGACAAAACGACGTGGAACTATCAGTTCGACGAAAATGGTTATGCCAAACGAGACGATACCTTGCAGCATCCACGCTGCGTGTGGAATCTGTTGAAAGAGCATGTCAGCCGTTATACGCCGGATGTGGTAGAAAATATCTGTGGTACGCCAAAGGCCGACTTCCTCAAGGTGTGTGAAGTATTGGCCTCAACCAGCGCCGCAGACCGCACTACGACGTTCCTGTACGCGCTGGGTTGGACTCAGCACACCGTGGGCGCGCAGAACATTCGTACCATGGCGATGATTCAGCTGTTGCTGGGCAATATGGGGATGGCTGGCGGTGGTGTTAACGCCCTGCGTGGTCACTCTAATATTCAGGGGCTTACCGATCTTGGCTTGCTGTCTACCAGCCTGCCGGGCTACTTGACGCTGCCTTCTGAAAAGCAAACTACTCTGGAAACCTATCTGGCCGCCAATACGCCAAAAGCCACGCTGCCGGGGCAGGTTAACTATTGGGGCAATTATCCTAAATTCTTCGTCAGCTTGATGAAGGCGTTCTATGGTGATGCCGCGCAGAAGGAAAACAACTGGGGCTTTGACTGGCTGCCGAAGTGGGATCAATCCTACGACGTCATGAAATATTTCCAGATGATGGATCAGGGCAAAGTGACGGGCTATATCTGCCAAGGCTTTAACCCAGTTGCGTCATTCCCGGATAAAAATAAGGTCGTCGAGTCACTTTCGAAGCTGAAATATCTGGTGATTATCGACCCTCTGGTAACAGAAACCTCAAACTTCTGGCAAAACCACGGCGAGATGAACGATGTCGATACTGCGTCTATTCAGACTGAAGTATTCCGTCTGCCATCCACCTGTTTTGCTGAAGAAGATGGTTCGATTGCCAACTCCGGTCGCTGGTTACAGTGGCACTGGAAAGGTGCGGATGCTCCTGGTGAAGCGCGTAATGACGGCGAAATTCTGGCTGGCCTCTATCAGCGTTTGCGCACCATGTATCAGAACGAAGGCGGAGCGGGCGCGGAGCCACTGCTGAAAATGGGCTGGCGCTATGAACAGCCAGACCATCCTGAATCTGAAGAAGTGGCTAAAGAAAACAACGGTTATGCCTTGGCTGATTTGTATGACGCTAACGGCACGTTACTGGCGAAAAAAGGCCAACTGTTGGATACGTTTGCTCTTCTGCGTGATGACGGAACCACGGCCAGTGCCTGCTGGATTTATGCCGGTAGCTGGACCAGCAAAGGCAACCAGATGGCAAATCGCGATAACAGCGATCCGTCCGGTTTGGGGAATACGCTGGGCTGGGCTTGGGCATGGCCGCTAAACCGCCGCATTATTTATAACCGCGCATCAGCCGATCCAATGGGTAAACCTTGGGATCCGAAGCGGATGTTGATCGAATGGAATGGTAGTAAATGGGTCGGAAACGATATTCCAGATTACAACACCGCCGCGCCGGGCAGCGGCGTCGGACCGTTTATCATGCAGCCGGAAGGGCTGGGTCGCTTGTTTGCCATCGACAAGATGGCGGAAGGGCCATTCCCTGAGCACTACGAGCCGTTTGAAACGCCGCTGGGTACTAATCCGCTGCATCCAAATGTTATCTCTAACCCAGCTGCGCGTTTGTATGAATCCGACGCTAAGCGTATGGGTGAAAAAACGGAGTTCCCTTACGTCGGTACCACCTATCGCCTGACGGAGCATTTCCATACTTGGACGAAACATGCGCGTTTAAACGCCATTGTGCAGCCTGAGCAGTTTGTGGAAATCAGCGAAGGCTTGGCGAAGGCGAAAGGAATTACTCATGGCGATACGGTTAAGGTCAGCAGCAAGCGTGGATTTATCAAAGCCAAAGCGGTGGTCACCCGCCGTCTGAGCACGTTGCGCGTTCATGGTCAGGATGTGGAAACCATCGGTATTCCAATTCATTGGGGCTTTGAAGGCGTGGCGCGTAAAGGATTTGTGGCAAACACCCTGACTCCGTTTGTAGGCGACGCTAACTCGCAAACGCCAGAGTACAAGGCGTTTTTAGTTAACGTGGAAAAGGTATAAGGAGCCGAACTTATGTCCATGCAATCACAAGACATTATTAAGCGTTCGGCGACCAATGCCTTAACGCCGCCGCCGCAGGCTCGCGATTACAAGGAAGAGGTTGCCAAGCTCATTGACGTCTCAACCTGTATTGGCTGTAAAGCCTGTCAGGTCGCTTGCTCAGAGTGGAATGACATCCGTGATGAAGTAGGGCACTGCGTTGGGGTTTATGATAACCCAGCCGATTTGAGCGCCAAGTCATGGACGCTGATGCGTTTCTCTGAAGTAGAGCAAAACGGCAAGCTAGAGTGGCTGATCCGTAAAGATGGCTGTATGCATTGTACCGATCCGGGCTGTCTGAAGGCATGCCCATCGGCGGGCGCGATCATCCAATATGCCAACGGCATCGTGGATTTTCAGTCTGAACACTGCATCGGCTGTGGCTATTGCATCGCGGGCTGTCCGTTTAACATTCCACGCCTGAACCCAGACGACAATCGTGTGTACAAATGTACGCTGTGCGTTGACCGTGTCAGCGTGGGACAGGAGCCCGCCTGCGTGAAAACCTGCCCAACCGGAGCGATTCACTTTGGCAGCAAGAAAGAGATGCTGGAAGTGGCTAGCGAGCGCGTCGAAAAACTGAAGAAACGCGGTTTTGAGCATGCGGGGATATACAATCCTGAAGGCGTTGGCGGCACACATGTGATGTATGTACTGCATCATGCGGATAAGCCAGAGCTCTATCACAATCTGCCGAAAGATCCGAAGATCGATATGGCCGTGGGTCTATGGAAAGGCGTGTTGAAGCCATTATCCGTAGCTGGGTTTATCGCCACCTTTGCAGGGCTGATTTATCACTACATCGGTATTGGCCCAAACAAAGAAGTGAGTGACGAAGAAGAGAGCGATGACGAAAAGGGGAACCATCATGAGTAAAAGCAAAATGATTGTTCGTACTAAGTTTATCGATCGCGCCTGCCATTGGACGGTAGTGATCTGTTTCTTCTTGGTTGCATTATCGGGTATTGCGCTGTTCTTCCCTACGTTGCAATGGCTAACGCAGACTTTTGGTACGCCTCAAATGGGCCGCATTATGCACCCGTTCTTTGGCGTACTGATTTTTGTGGCGCTAATGTTCATGTTCTTCCGTTTTGTGAAGCACAACATCCCTGAACGCGAAGACGTGCCGTGGGTGGTCAACATTGTTGAAGTGCTAAAAGGCAATGAGCATGAAGTCGCGGACGTAGGAAAATATAACGCCGGACAGAAGATGATGTTCTGGAGCATCATGAGCCTGATCTTCGTGCTGCTGGTGACGGGCATTATTATCTGGCGTCCGTATTTTGCTCAGCACTTCCCGATTGAGCTGGTGCGCTATTCGCTGCTGATTCACGCCGCGGTAGCTATCGTGCTGATCCACGCCATCCTGATCCATATGTATATGGCATTCTGGGTTAAGGGATCGATCAAGGGCATGGTGGAAGGTAAGGTAAGCCGCCGATGGGCGCGCAAACACCATCCGCGTTGGTATCGTGAAATCGAGGCGAAGGAAGCCGAGGAAGCGAAGGAAGGGAAACCGCAGGATTAACGCAGTTACCCGATGAAAAAGCCGCATGAAAATTGCGGCTTTTTTTATGTCCGAAAACGGTCGTGCATTAAATGAACGTAGCTCGCTAACATGCGTCACGAGAATGACATGTTGTCCGTGATGGGCAGACACATGTCTGTATATGGCCTTTAAATTTAAAATATTAACAAGCATTATAGATCCCACAAGAAGTGGTATTGCTTAAGGCCGTTAGCTATTAAGATGCAAGGTATCTGGCTACAGACGGAACTTGAGCAAAATGAGCGTAGATGTCTACTTCTTGGTATTACCGAATATGATGGTGCTGGATATTGTCGGGCCGTCAGAAACGTTACAGCTGGCAGGCGATCACTTTAAAATTCATTACATAAGCCCCAAGCAAAGCGTTCGCTGTTCTACGGGAATGATGGTTGGTGACTTAAAACCGCTGCCGGAAACGTTACCTAACGGCAGCCTGTTGGTGCTGCCCGGAGTCACCAACTCGCTGGTTGATTTTGACACTGAAGAGGCGCTGACCGCACTGGAGTGGCTCAAAGGGTGGCGAGGGAAGGTGAGTCGGCAGGAGCTCAGCATCGTATGCATCTGTTCCGGTGCATTGCTCGCGGCGAGAGCAGGTCTGTTAGACGGAATTCAATGTACGACGCACCACGATATTTTGGATCGGTTACGGGCACTGGCACCGGCAGCGTTGGTGAAAGAAAACCGCATCTTTATTGAAGATAAAGGCGTGTGCACGTGCGCTGGCATTATGGCTGGTATTGATTTAGCGCTGCACTTAGTGCACCGGTTTTGTAGCCCACAAGAAGCGATGCGTGTGGCGAGAGAGATGGTGGTTTATTTTCCACGGGCGGGCGATGATGCACAAATGTCACCGTGGCTAAGGTTTCGGCATCATCACCATCCGGTTATCCATCGTGCCCAAGATATTATTGCGATTTCGCCAGAAAAGAACTGGAACATTGAGGAGCTGGCCGCGCTTATTCACGTTAGCTCACGCCATTTGTCGCGTTTATTTCGCCAGCATCTTGGCATTAGCGTACGAGAGTTTCATGAACAGATGCGTTTGGCCATTGCGCAGCAATATATCCAAAGTGGCATGGGCGTTGAAAAAGCGGCTTTGGTTGCCGGTTTCTCTTCTGCTCGCCAATTACGTCGAGCGAAAATGCGTGCAGAAGAATAGCGTATCATTTACTTCATAATATTTTCGCATTCTTGATAATCATTTTTTAGCTTCAAACTATCGGTATTAAATCGCTCCGAGGGAGCGATCTATTCAAAAAACAGAGAGTCGCTCTCCTAGCGCTAGAGATGTTATCTGTAATTTTACGGTGAATCTTGACGCTAGAGCCATATCTCCGTGACGTAAAGGTTATGAATTAATAAATTTTAAAATATGTTTTTAATAAAATGAGAGAGCGTGGATATGGAAAGTAATATCAGTCAGTCAGCTGTTGTTTCTCAGCAATTTGCCGTTATTGTCGACCCATTTTCTAGCGGTGCTCTATTAGCCGCTGAGTTTAAGAAACGTGGCTTAGAGTGCATAGCGCTAATATCTCAGAAAAACATTCCTGCGGTATTTGCAGGATCATACCGCCGTGATGATTTCTTCATGGAAATTCGCTTCGACGGTAATGTGAAAAAGATCTCCAACGTTTTGCGCCAGTTAGATATTCGTGCCGTGGTGTCTTGCTTAGAAACCAGCGTGGCTTTGGCGGATCGTGTGGCTAACTTGCTAGACGTTCCGGGCAATAACGTATTTACCAGCGAAAGACGTCGCGACAAATTTGCCATGGGCGAAGCGGTGCGTGCCGCTGGTTTACGCGCCCCACTGCAAAAAATGAGCGCGAGCGAAGACGAAATCATTCGCTGGGTTGCAGAACATAACGTATTCCCTGTGGTGGTTAAACCGGTAAATTCGGCTGGCTCAGATTGCGTAACGATTTGCCACGATCTGGATGAGGTGAAATACGCATGCTCGCTGATTTTAGGTAAGTTGAATAAATTCGAGCAGGAGAATGCTTTCGTACTGGTACAGGAGTTTCTGGATGGCCATGAATATGTGGTCGACACCGTGACACTTAATGGCCAAACCGTTACCTGTAACGTATTCGTGTATGAGAAAGTCGCTGCTAACAACGTCGCTTTTGTTTATCGCGCTATTCGTGCGCTAGAGCTCGACGACCCGATTGCCCAAAAGCTGATTGCCTATAACGATCAGGTACTGAAGGCGTTAGATATTCACCAAGGTGCAGGGCACAGCGAAATTATTATTAGCAACGGAGAACCTGTGCTAGTGGAAGTCGGTGCGCGTATGCACGGTGGCAATATTCCATCGGTTGTGCAGAAATGTGCGAAATGGTCCCAAATTGAATTGCTCGTTGATTCTTATATCGATCATCCTTCGTTCCATCGCCGCGCTAAAGAACCATTGAATCTGGATAGAAAAATTCTTATTCATTTCTATATTTCGGGTGAAGGTGGAAAAGTAAAAGCGATTCGTGGACAAAGCGTTGTCGAGAATTTGCCATCCTATTTTGATGCCTTTTGGTACGTTAAACCGGGTGAGTCTATTGCTGAAACGGTTGATTTATATACCTGCCCGCTCAAAGTTATTCTTACTCACGATAATGCTCAACAGATTGAAGACGATAAAAAACTTTTGTTAAAGCTAGAACAAGAGAATCTGATTTTTGAAGTGTAGTTATTTCTGATTATATATTTAAAGGATTGATAAATGAAAAAGATAGCTGTGCTGACTAATGATCTGCAATATGACTTGGTAGAGAAAAACCCTGAGCGTGTTGCCGCCGTGGATGCATTTAAAGAGCGCTTTGTTTCATTCATGAATAATATGCGTGAAATGGGGCATATGATTGTTCATCTACAACTGGTTAACTTGCCTGATGACCCTAATGTAGAGCGCTATAATGGTTTCCTTCCGGTACAGAAAGGAACTCATGGTGCGGAGATTATTAGTGAGTTTTTGCATCCTGCGGATATTGTGGTTGAAAAGAATAAAGACAGCGGTTTTTATGAAACCGAGTTGGATAATATTTTGAAGCAGAATGATGTGGATACGGTCATTATCACCGGCATGCAGACTCAAATCTGTGTTCAAACGACAGCGGCTGATGCATTTTTCCGTGGCTATAACGTTTGGGTTCCCACTGACGGCGTAGTTTCGGCCCGTGATGAAGATAAAGAAAGAGCGCTAACCTGGCTTGCTGGATATTGTGCCACCGTATGTTCTAGCGATGAGATTTTGCATACGCTGGTGGACAAAGGTCACTTACCCCGTAAAGAAGTTAAAATCCCTTAATTTATATTGAGTGAGCAATAAATGAACCAGCAGGACAAGATTGTTCTCGATCACGGAACGGGTGCGAAATTAAGTCAGGATCTTATTCGTACCATGACAGAACTTCTCGGTGATGTGCATATTGGTAAAATGGAAGACAGTGCGGTTCTCAATATTGGTAATAACAAAATTGCCATGACAACCGATTCATTTGTTGTTTCTCCTGTTTTTTTCGGCAACGGTGATATTGGAAAAATAGCCGTATGCGGAACGGTAAACGATTTGGCCGTAATGGGAGCCAAACCTTTATTTATCACTTTGGCGATGATTATCGAGGAAGGTTTCTTAATTGAGGATCTGAAACGTATTATTATTTCCATCCGTGATACTGCTCGTGAAGCCGGTGTGAAGATTGTGGCGGGAGATACCAAAGTTGTTGGGCGCGGTGAGGCGGATAAAATATTCCTCAATACGACCGGCATTGGCACTTTCGAGCGAGAGCCTCTAAGCATGTTGAACGTGCGTAGCGGCGATAAAATTATCCTCAGTGGTAATATTGGCGATCACTCTATTCATTTACTTTCCATTCGTGAAGGTTTGGGATTTGAGCAACGCGTTAAGAGCGATTGTGCGCCGCTTAATAATATTATCGAAGCATTACTCAGTTCCTCTTTGGCTTCAGCAGTCGTATCCATGCGCGATGTCACCCGCGGTGGCTTCAGTGAAGTTATGCATGAATACAGCCAGTCGACAGGACATGTCGTGTGTTGTGATGAAGCACGATTACCTATTCAAGCCGAAACGCGTATGGCTGCCGATATGTTAGGGGTTAACCCTATTCATTTAGCTAACGAAGGTTGCTTGTGCCTATTTGTTCGTTCTGAACATGCAGACGAAGTTGTGAATTTCCTGCATGAGTTTGAACAATCAAAAAATGCGACCATCGTGGGGGAAGTGAGCATCGAGGCAGGCTGCCAAGTATTGATGCGTCAGAGTGATGGTGATTCTTACACGTTGGAGCAATTGGTTGGGGCTGAATTGCCACGCCTTTGCTAATCCCCGTCATATTTGAAACGGTATCGGCGTTGGCTAGGCTCGCTTACCCGAACGACTGACGAGAGTAAGCTCATCAGGATGAACGGAATACATGAGAGGCCGATACCCATTCAATTATTTAGGGCATAGCGAAATATTTCCGTAGCGGGTCAGGTTATCTCGTTTATTGACCCGCCTTTTTCAACTATCTGTTCTTAATACTATGGCTATTTAGCCATTAAAATTGCAAAGAAATACATTATGTATACACACAAACAGATAAGAGTGAACGGAGTCGTACAAGGGGTTGGATTTCGCCCTTTTGTACATAAGATTGCATTAATTAACGATCTATTTGGATGGGTGTTAAATGATTCCCAAGGTGTACTTATTGAAGTACAGGGAAGCGTTGAAAATTATGCCAAGTTTAAACGACAGCTATTAGAAGATAAGCCGCCGATGGCGAGCATTATTTCCTGCGTAGAAACGAGCTTCGAAACGAATCACGAAACGGCCGCAATTAAATACACTTCATTTTTAATTAAAGAAAGCCTAGAGAAATTAAATACTACGACGATAGTTCCCCCCGATGCCAATGTGTGCCTTGACTGCGTCAGGGAAATGTTTGACCGCACCAATCGTCGTTATTTATATCCATTCATTAACTGTACCAACTGCGGCCCGCGTTTTTCTCTGATTGAAGATATGCCTTACGACCGTAAGAACACCACCATGGCCTCTTTTACCATGTGTGATAGCTGTTTGGCGGAGTATCAGGATGTTGCCGACCGCCGTTACCACGCTCAGCCGAATGCGTGTCCTGACTGTGGGCCGCGAGCATGGCTTGCTGATACCGCAGGTCAAGAGATATTGCATCCTGAGCCGTTGGCTCAGGCTCGCTGCATGCTGCGTGATGGAAAAATTCTGGCGGTGAAATCACTGGGTGGCTTTCATCTTTCTGTGGATGCGACACAGGAAAGCGCCATCAAATTATTACGCCAGCGTAAGCGACGGGATGACAAGCCGTTTGCCATTATGGTCAAAGACATGGCTACCGTGCGCCGTTTTTGTGAGGTCAGCGCTGAGGAAGAACGCTATCTACAATCACACCAGCGCCCCATTGTCATCTTGAAAAAACGCAGTGATTGTTCGCTGCCTGACGCTATTGCCCCAGCTAACCCATCACTTGGCGTTATGCTGCCTTCCGCGCCGTTGCACTATTTGTTGCTGGATGACGCCGCGCTGCCTGCCTTAGTCATGACCAGTGCCAACCGTTCTGGCAACCCGATTGTGTTTCGCAATGAAGATGCGGTGGCGGAATTAGGGCAAATTGCAGACGTTTTTTTATTCCATAACCGCGATATTCATACCCGTGTCGATGATTCTCTGGTTCGTTTGGTTCCTACCCGTGATGGTGAAACATTGACGACGTTTGTTCGCCGCTCGCGCGGCTTTGCACCTTATCCGGTCAACGTGGGGCAAACGCTGCGTCCCATCATGGCCGTGGGTGCGGAGTTGAAAACCACGTTAGCACTCTCAAAAGGTGAACAGGTTTATTTAAGCCAGCACATTGGCGATCTCAAAAATGATAAGGCTTTTGACGCACATGAACTGTGTGGCAAAACGCTCGGTCATCTACTGGATATTCAGCCGACGGCTTGGGCTGCGGATATGCACCCACAGTTTCGTTCAACTCGTCACATCGAAGAGAGCAGCAATTTACCTCTGTATCGCGTTCAGCATCATCACGCACATATGGCGTCTTGTATGGCTGAAAATGGTTTGCAAGGCCAAACCATCGGCGTGGTGTTTGACGGCACTGGCTATGGTGATGATGGCACGATCTGGGGCGGTGAGTTTTTGCTGGGCGACTACAAAAGCGCACATCGCATTGCTAGCCTGCATCCGTTTGGGCTTCCGGGTGGAGACAAAGCGGTTAAAGAGCCATATCGCGTTGCGCTAAGCCTGCTATTTGAAACTTTTGGTGATGATGCAAGGCACCTACCGTTGCCGTTTTTAAGTGAGCTACAGGCAGACCAAATCAATGTGTTGATGACTATGCTGAGCCGCGGAATTAATACCGTGAAAACGTCCAGCATGGGGCGATTATTTGATGGTGTGTCGGCGCTTATCGGCGTGCGCAGCAAAATTGAATATGAGGCGCAGGCCGCTATTGAGCTTGAAGGTTTACTGGGGCGCGATCTTTCCAGCGCTGAGATTTTTGCCTATGGCTTTGTCGGCGATCAAGGTGTGATTCGATTGGATTATCGTCCCATGATTGCCGAAATTGTGGGCTGTTTGATTAACGGCTCACAGGATGCTGCGCATCTCTCACGCCGTTTCCACGCCACGATTGTGGCCGCCACGCAGAGGCTGTGCCAGCTTCTTTCCGAAGCCTACAACACCAGCCAATTTGTTCTCAGCGGTGGCGTATTCATGAATGAATATCTGCTAGCCAATACTTACACGGCGCTAAAAAACAGTGGTTTTCGTCCCTTCGTTCAGCAGCAGGTTCCTGCCAACGATGGCGGTATAGCCTTGGGGCAGTTGATGGTTGCCAACGCCCAGATGGAGTCTTAATAACATGGCCCCTTTTGATAACGATCTTTCTCGACAGTTTGGTATTGAGTCCAACGCACGAACTTATTCGCGCACGATTAATTGCAACATTGTGCGCGGGCAAGGCTCTTTATTGTTTGATGAGCAAGGACATCGGTATATCGATTGTTTGGCTGGCGCAGGCACTCTTGCGACCGGACATAATCACCCTGAAATAGTCTCTTGCCTGACCTCTTTTTTAACCAGCGGGCAGATTTTGCATGGGCTAGATATGGTGACGCCGGCTAAGCGGATTTTTAGCGAAAAGGTGATTACCGCTTTTCCTGAGCAATGGCGTAACGATCTGAAAATTCAGTTCTGCGGTCCAACGGGCGCAGATGCTGCCGAGGCCGCGATTAAGCTGTTTAAGACCGCCACGGGGCGCAGCAATATTATCGCGTTTCACGGTGCTTATCATGGGATGACCTGTGGTGCCTTATCGATGACGGGCAATCTAAAGGTGAAAGACCCTATTCAGAACTTGATGCCGGGCGTTCATTTTCTGCCTTATCCGTACCTGTTCCGAAGCCCGTACGGCGTGGGTGCCGAAGAGACGATTGATATCTCTCTCCATCATATCCGACAAACGTTAGTCGACCCTGAAAGTGGGATTAGCAAACCTGCGGCGATGATCGTTGAGGCGATTCAGGGGGAGGGAGGATGTATACCTGCTCCTCTGCGCTGGCTAAAAGGGCTAAGAGAGATTTGCACCGAGCTCGATATTCCTCTGATCCTCGATGAAGTTCAGTCTGGCATTGGGCGTTCGGGGGCGATGTTTGCCTTTGAATTGGCCGATATTCAGCCTGACGCCGTTTTACTCTCCAAAGCGATTGGCGGCGGATTGCCGATGTCTTTGCTGGTCTACCACCAGAAGTACGATCGCTGGGCTCCAGGCGCACACACCGGAACGTTTCGTGGAAATCAACTGGCGATGATTGCCGGAACCGCGACGCTGGAGATTATAGAGCGCGAGCAGATTTTGGAACAAACCAAGCTCAAAGGTGCCGTGCTGATGCATATGCTCGAAGGATTGAAAGTACGCCATGCATCAATAGGAGACGTGCGCGGAACCGGTTTGATGGTCGGCATTGAGCTGGTTGATATAAGAGGGGAGAGCGATAAATTCGGCCGCTTCCCTCCCAACGGCGACTTGGCCACGCGCGTGAAACGTCGCTGTTTTGAGCATGGTTTGATTGTTGAAACGGGAGGGCGGCATGGCGCAGTGGTGCGCTTACTTCCCGCTCTGACGATTGAGACAGCGTTGCTTGAGGAGGCGGTATGTATTCTCGACCAAGCCTTAGGCGATGAGAGCTAATCTCCAATCTATCTATTGATTGGATCTGTTTATAACGATAGCCCCGCTAAAACGGTGGGGCACAAAACATCACTGACAGGCTAGGGGAAGGAATATGGGGAACGTTGATAGTCAAAAAGGCAGCCGTTTCGGCGTCGGCTATATATTGGTGTTTAATCTGCTGTCTGGGATACAGGCGGTCTATTTATCGGGGCTGCTGCAAAAGGCGAATCTGTTTGCCACCATCACTATTACGTTTTTCTTTGTCAGCGTTTTTTTTCTGGGCGTGTCTTTGTTTTATAAAGAGAAGAAAAGCATACCGACGGCACCGGCCGCTAAATTTTATAACGTACTCGCGATTAACCTGACCACCGCGGGAAGTTGGCTGGGATTCTTCGTGGCGCTGAAATATATTGAACCGGCGGTGGTGTCTGCCCTTGCGAATGCAATTGGTCCAATGCTGACGCTGTTTATTACCGTGAAAATTGCTAAAAGCGACAAACTGAGCCGAGCTGAGATCTTCTCTGCTATCGGTGTGTTTGTCTGTATGTTGCTAATGATCCGTTCCACGATGAACGGTACCAGCGCATTGGGGAATATCTCCCGCGATCACGCCATTATCGGGATTGGCATGGCATTTTTGTGCGGTCTTTCAATGGTGCTGAATACCATATTCTCAAAACGGTTGAATAATCAGGGTGTAAAACCCCATAGCATCATGACATTTCGCTTCGTTTTGATTGTGTTGGTGGGTGTTTATATTGCGGGTTATGACGAAATCATGGCGACGCTACATCAGTATTGGCTGACGTTGTTGATTGTGGCGATGTTAGGGAATGTGTTGCCGCTTTATATCTTGCAGGTCGGGATTAGTAAAGTACCGCCGCTGGTCGTTTCGTTCGCACTGGTATTAGCTCCGCTGTTTTATTTCCTGTCGCAGCAGTTTAGCGCCCGCATCGCGTTTTCTGCAGAAACGCTGATTTTTATCCTGTGCTCGTTAATGTTTTTATCCTACGGCATTATTGCGAAGTCGAAAGCTAAAGCGATGGCTGAAAAAGCCTTGCTGGCTGAATGAGTGTCTGCAAAACCTTATTGCGAATGCCATTGTTGGGATAACCACCTCAGATGAGGTGGTTTTTTTGCATGTAGTAATTTTTACTTATCAGCAGCGATACGTTCACGGATGTGCTGTGCACGTTCGGTTGATGGTGGGTGAGAATCAAACATGCTGCCTTTACGGTTGCCTTCTAACTGCGCCAATTTTTCAAAGCTCGTGGCCAAGCCTAAGGTATTTAGCTTACGTTTTTTCAGATAATCGTAAGAGAAGTCATCGGCTTCTGACTCTTGGTGCTGTGAGAACTGAGAGTTAATCAGGGCTTCACCCAGATCGGCTAACTGAGTTTGGGACAACTCTGCGGCAACACCGCTTGTGGAAGCTACGGCGGTACGTGCTGCAACGGTGCCATAGGCAACTTTCATTGCTTTCAAGCTGTGACCCAGTGCGACGTGACCCATTTCGTGACCTAAAACGCCTTCAACTTCTTCGTCGGTCATCATATCCATCAGCCCGCTATAAACACGAATGCAGCCGTTGGCCATTGCCCATGCGTTAACATCGTCAGTCATATAGACTTTATAGTTAACTGGCATGCCGTTGATGTTATTGCCCATTGCCTTAGCAATTTTATTTAAACGTTTAGTGTACTTGCTTTTGCTGCTGGCGATTTGGCTTTGGTTATCCATCTCTTTGCAAGACTTGTTAGCGATAGCTTTAGCATCATCATCGGACAGAGTGGCTGCTTGAACAGCCTGTACGCCAGATTGAGCCATCATTTGAGTATTTACATTCTTACAGCCTGCTAATAATGCGGTAGTGACCGCAATCGCAATGATTGTTTTAAGCTTCATTATCTTTATCTTCCGTTGACAAATGATAGGTTAATTGGATGATTTACATAAAATAAAATCATCTGATGCTATCACTAGGTCAAGAACGCAAATAGTTAATTGAATATTAAGTCAGAGGCAATTTAGCAGGAAAAAAAAGAGGATGAAGCAGGGCGAAAAGGCTCCGAATTGTATCGGAGCCTGAGAGTGTTATTGCTCTGCTGCGATACGATCGCGGATATGTTGAGCGCGGGCCTGAGAGGATGGATGATCGTCAAACATACTGCTTTGACGTCCGGCTTCCTGAGAGGCGAGTTTGTCGAAACTGGTCGCCAATCCAATCGGATTAATGCCGCGTTTCTTCAGCAGGTCGAACGAGTAGTCGTCGGCTTCACTTTCCTGTTTTTGGGAGAACTGGGAATTCACCAGTTTTTCACCCAGATCGGCCAGCTGTGATTGAGAAAGCTGTGCGCCGATACCGCTGCTGGCCGCGATGGCTGTGCGTGCTGCTGTCGTAGCATAGGCTACCTGCATAGCTTTACGTGAGTGCCCCAAGGCGACGTGCCCCATTTCGTGACCAAGAACACCTTCGACTTCATTATCGTTCATCATGTCCATCAGACCGCTGTATACGCGCACACAACCGTTAGCCATTGCCCATGCGTTGACATCTTTAGTAACGTAGACTTTATAGTTAACTGGGGTACCATTGATATCGCTGCCCAATGCTTTAGATATAGTGGCTAACCGTTTGGCGTAAGTACTGTCTGCAGGTGCAATTTGATTCTTGCTGTCCATTTCGGCACATGATTGTTCACTCAGGGCTTTTACCTGCGCATCTGAAAGCGTTGCGGCTTGAAATGCTTGTGCACCCGATTGCATCAGTCCCTCAGTGTTCATGTTTTGACAGCCGCTGAGGAAGGTGGAGGCTGTTAGAGCAATAAGCGGAAGTGTTATTTTGTTCATGTTATTTTCCTTTGGTGCAGTCTTTCCAGAGATTGAAGGTCGATCTGTGGTAGTGTATCCAGCGCAAAATGGGCTGTCATTGAGTATGTATTTTGTCGATGCAGACTCCATATGAAAGCGGATTAATCTGCTATTTACAGGGACTAAATGAGACTTGATGCATTCATTTGGCCTTAGGGATTGCTGTTTTCATACGTAGTCTGAGAAAATACCTCGAACCCTGTTTCTTTAAATCCGACTTGGAGTAGAACATGTCCTCTCGTAAAGAGCTTGCCAATGCGATCCGTGCACTCAGTATGGACGCTGTGCAGAAAGCCAATTCTGGTCACCCAGGTGCCCCTATGGGGATGGCTGATATCGCGGAAGTCCTGTGGCGCGATTACATGAATCACAACCCGACCAATCCAAATTGGGCCGATCGTGACCGCTTCGTGCTATCAAACGGCCATGGCTCCATGTTGATTTATAGCCTGCTGCACCTCACAGGTTATGACCTGCCAATCACTGAGCTGGAAAACTTCCGTCAGTTACATTCTAAAACCCCAGGCCACCCAGAATACGGTTACACCCCAGGTGTTGAAACGACCACTGGCCCATTGGGTCAGGGCATCGCAAACGCGGTAGGTATGGCGATTGCTGAGCGTACTTTAGCTGCGCAGTTTAACCGTCCTGGTCATGAAATCGTTAACCACCACACCTATGCATTCTTGGGTGACGGTTGCATGATGGAAGGCATTTCTCACGAAGTTTGCTCTCTGGCGGGTACTTTGAAGCTGGGCAAACTGACTGCGTTCTACGATGACAACGGTATTTCCATCGATGGTCATGTTGAAGGCTGGTTCACTGATAACACCGCTGAGCGCTTCGAAGCTTACGGCTGGCACGTTATCCGTGGCGTAGACGGTCACAACAGCGACGCTATCAAAGCGGCAATCGAAGACGCACGTAAAGTCACCGATAAGCCATCACTGCTGATGTGCAAAACGACTATCGGTTTCGGTTCTCCGAACAAAGCGGGCTCTCATGAAGCTCACGGTGCTCCATTGGGCGCGGCTGAAATCGAAGCCACCCGTAAAGCTCTGTGCTGGAACTATGCTC
Organism: Hafnia sp. HMSC23F03; assembly: GCF_001816025.1. Lineage (NCBI taxonomy): Bacteria > Pseudomonadati > Pseudomonadota > Gammaproteobacteria > Enterobacterales > Hafniaceae > Hafnia > Hafnia sp. HMSC23F03. Next base: position 35,736 of record NZ_KV824214.1, on the reverse strand, counting down.
CATTTGAAATCCCACAGGAAATCTATTCTCAGTGGGATGCTAAAGAAGCAGGTAAAGCGAAAGAAAGCGCTTGGGATCAGAAATTCGCTGCTTATAAGGCTGCATTCCCTGAACTGGCTGCTGAGTTCAAACGTCGCGTAAGCGGTGAACTGCCTGCTAACTGGGCTGAAGAATCCAAGAAATTCATCGACCACCTGCAAGCAAACCCAGCCAAAATTGCTAGCCGTAAAGCGTCTCAGAATGCACTGGAAGCCTTCGGTAAAGTGCTGCCAGAATTTCTGGGCGGTTCTGCTGACTTGGCTCCTAGCAACCTGACCATGTGGTCTGGTTCTAAGCCGTTGAACGAAGATCTGGCCGGTAACTACATCCATTATGGTGTACGTGAATTCGGTATGTCTGCCATCATGAACGGTATTGCTCTGCATGGCGGTTTCCTGCCATACGGTGCAACTTTCCTGATGTTCATGGAATATGCGCGTAACGCCGTACGTATGGCCGCGCTGATGAAAATTCGCAATATCTTCGTTTATACCCATGACTCTATCGGTCTGGGCGAAGATGGCCCAACTCACCAGCCTGTTGAGCAGATGGCTAGCCTGCGCGTAACGCCAAATATGAACACTTGGCGCCCATGCGATCAGGTTGAGTCTGCGGTTGCGTGGCAGTTCGCTATTCAGCGCAACGATGGCCCATCTGCGCTGATCTTCTCTCGCCAGAATTTGGCTCAGATGGATCGTACTCCAGAGCAGGTTGCTAATATTTCTCGCGGTGGTTACATCCTGAAAGATTGCGCGGGTCAGCCAGAGCTGATCTTCATCGCTACCGGTTCTGAAGTTGAACTAGCAATGAACGCAGCAGAGCAGCTAACCGCTGAAGGCCGCAAAGTGCGCGTAGTTTCTATGCCTGCAACGGAAGTCTTCGATAAGCAAGATGCGGCATACCGCGAATCTGTACTGCCAGCGGCAGTTACTGCGCGCGTGGCTGTTGAAGCCGGTATCGCTGACTTCTGGTACAAATACGTTGGCTTGAACGGCGCGGTGGTGGGTATGACAACCTTCGGTGAATCAGCACCGGCTGAACTGTTATTCAAAGAGTTTGGTTTCACCGTAGACAGCGTTGTTGCTAAAGCGAAAGCGCTGCTGAAGTAATTCGGTAAGCATTGTAGATAGAAACGGGATTGCCGCAGGGCAGTCCCGTTTTTTTATGCCTGATAGCGGGTGATGAAACGCGCTAATTTGTGAACTACAGCACATTTTTGGCGAAAGAAAGCGAGGCTTAACGCCCTTTTTATTGCGGTTATTTCTTTTGCTAAGGCTTTGGTTTATTCTTGGCTGAAGCGTTTCAGTTGATTGATGAAACGTCATTGTTGGGATTATGTGACCGTGGGATTTCCATCGTTTTCGATGCTGCAGTACTCTATGCTCTTGTCTTAAAACTTTTGTTTTAAACTGCGTTCGGCGCAGGGAGTGATATGACCATTCGCATCGCAATAAACGGTTTTGGCCGCATCGGGCGCAGCGTGTTACGTGCGCTATATGAATCCGGCCGACGGGTAGAGATGTCCGTGGTGGCGATCAATGAATTGGCTGATGCTGAAGGCATGGCTCATTTATTGAAATACGATACCAGTCATGGGCGCTTTGCTTGGGATGTCCGTCAAGAACGAGATACGATGTGGGTAGGTGGGGATATTATCCGCCTGCTGCATGAAAAGCAGATTGCCAATTTACCGTGGCGTGAATTGGGGGTGGATATCGTGCTTGATTGTAGCGGCGTGTATGGCAGCCGAGCTGACGGTGAGGCGCATATTGCGGCGGGAGCCCAAAAAGTGTTGTTCTCCCACCCTGGCAGTCACGACCTTGATGCCACCGTTGTTTACGGTGTGAATCAGCAGGAGTTACAACCAGAACACCACATTGTGTCTAACGCATCCTGCACGACGAACTGCATTATCCCTGTTATAAAACTGCTCGACGATGCGTTTGGCATTGAATCGGGCACGGTGACAACGATTCATTCATCAATGAACGATCAGCCGGTGATAGACGCGTACCATTCCGACCTGCGTCGGACGCGTGCAGCAAGCCAGTCGATTATACCTGTCGACACCAAACTTGCCGCAGGTATCACCCGCATATTTCCCAAGTTCTGCGATCGTTTTGAAGCGATTTCAGTGCGAGTGCCGACCATCAATGTGACGGCAATTGATTTGAGCGTTAGCGTGCAGGTGGCAGTAAAGGTGAGTGATGTCAACCACCTACTGCAAAAGGCAGCAAGCACCTCATTTCGTGGTATAGTTGACTATACAGAATTACCACTGGTTTCGACCGATTTTAACCACGACCCGCACAGTGCTATTGTTGATGGCACGCAGACGCGAGTTAGCGGTCAACACCTGATAAAAACGTTGGTCTGGTGTGACAACGAATGGGGTTTTGCCAATCGTATGTTAGATACAACGCTGGCAATGTTCCAAGCGGTTTCCAGTACGGCACAGCGGCCTGTGTTGCTGTGACGGTCAAGCAACTTTAAGAGAATCAACGAGAGGGTTCACCATGTCTGTAATTAAGATGACCGATTTGGATTTGGCTGGTAAACGTGTCCTGATCCGTTCAGATCTGAACGTTCCAGTTAAAGAAGGCAAAGTGACTTCTGATGCGCGTATCCGTGCGTCTCTGCCAACTATCGAAGCTGCTCTGAAACAGGGCGCTCGTGTTATGGTTACTTCCCATCTGGGTCGTCCTACCGAAGGCGAATACAACGAAGAGTACTCTCTGCTGCCTGTAGTTAACTATCTGAAGGAGCACCTGAAGTCACCTGTTCGTCTGGCTAAAGACTATCTGGACGGTGTTGATGTTGCAGAAGGTGAGCTGGTTGTTCTGGAAAACGTTCGCTTCAACAAAGGCGAAAAGAAAGACGACGAAACCCTGTCTAAGAAATACGCTGCGCTGTGTGACGTTTACGTCATGGACGCATTCGGTACTGCACACCGCGCACAGGCTTCTACCCACGGAGTAGGCAAATTTGCGCCTATCGCATGTGCGGGCCCACTGTTGTCTGCAGAACTGGAAGCTTTGGGTAAAGCTCTGGGTAATCCAGCGCGTCCAATGGTTGCTATCGTTGGTGGTTCAAAAGTTTCTACCAAGCTGACCGTTCTGGACTCCCTGTCTAAAATCGCTGACAAACTGATTGTTGGTGGCGGTATCGCTAACACCTTCGTTGCTGCCCAAGGCCACAACGTAGGTAAATCTCTGTACGAAGCGGATCTGGTAGACGAAGCGAAAAAACTGCTGACTACCTGTGATATCCCAGTACCAACGGATGTCCGTGTTGCAACTGAGTTCTCTGAAACTGCGGTCGCAACGCTGAAATCCGTAAACGACATTAAAGATGACGAACAGATTCTGGATCTGGGTGATGCTTCTGCACACGAACTGGCTGAAATTCTGAAGAATGCAAAAACCATTCTGTGGAATGGTCCAGTCGGCGTGTTCGAGTTCCCTAACTTCCGTAAAGGCACCGAGATCGTTGCTCAGGCTATAGCTGATAGTGAAGCATTCTCTATTGCTGGCGGCGGCGACACTCTGGCAGCTATCGATCTGTTCGGCATTGCTGACAAAATTTCCTATATCTCTACTGGCGGCGGCGCATTCCTTGAATTCGTTGAAGGCAAGAAACTGCCAGCTGTAGTGATGCTGGAAGAACGTGCTAAGCAGTAATGAACCGTAACGGGAGGCCGAGCCTCCCGTTGTTCTATCTGTTTGAATGTGTGGTAGCCTTTTTCTCTGTACTTTGCCCACATTAAGCAGCTGAAGACGATTTATTTTTTACTTACGGCCCACGAAACAGGACGACGTAACATGTCTAAAATTTTTGATTTTGTTAAACCGGGTGTCATCACTGGTGATGATGTTCAGAAAGTTTTCCAGATCGCTAAAGAAAACAATTTCGCATTGCCTGCGGTCAACTGTGTTGGTACCGACTCTATCAATGCGGTAATGGAAGCTGCTGCGAAAGTACGTGCTCCGGTTATCGTTCAGTTCTCAAACGGCGGTGCTGCATTTATCGCTGGTAAAGGCGTGAAAACCGACGTTCCTCAGGGCGCTGCTATTCTGGGCGCAATTTCTGGTGCACACCACGTTCACCAGATGGCTGAGCACTACGGTGTTCCAGTTATCCTGCACACTGACCACTGCGCCAAGAAACTGCTGCCATGGTTAGACGGACTGTTGGACGCTGGCGAAAAACATTTCGCAGCAACCGGCAAACCACTGTTCTCTTCTCACATGATCGACCTGTCTGAAGAGTCCTTAGAAGAAAACATCGAAATTTGCTCCAAGTACCTGACCCGCATGTCTAAAATCGGCATGACGCTGGAAATCGAACTGGGCTGCACCGGTGGTGAAGAAGATGGCGTAGATAACAGCCATATGGATAGCTCTGCGCTGTACACTCAGCCAGAAGACGTTGACTATGCGTACACCAAACTGAACGCAATCAGCCCACGTTTCACTATCGCTGCTTCTTTCGGTAACGTACACGGCGTTTACAAGCCAGGTAACGTACAGCTGACTCCAAAAATTCTGCACAACTCTCAGGAATATGTTTCTAAGAAACATAACCTGCCACACAACAGCCTGAACTTCGTATTCCACGGCGGTTCTGGTTCTACTGCTGCAGAAATCAAAGAAGCTGTAAGCTACGGCGTAGTTAAAATGAATATCGATACCGATACCCAGTGGGCAACTTGGGAAGGTATTCTGAACTACTACAAGAAAAACGAAGGTTATCTGCAGGGCCAACTGGGCAACCCAGAAGGCGCAGACAAGCCTAACAAGAAATACTACGACCCACGCGTTTGGTTGCGTGCAGCTCAGACTAGCATGATTGCTCGTCTGGAACTGGCATTCGACGAACTGAACTGCAAAGACGTTCTGTAATTCTTGCGGTGCAGCACTCATTTGATTAGTGCTGCGGTCAAATAAAAACACCCTGACGATTTCGTTGGGGTGTTTTTTTTGCTTTATAAGATGACTAGCGTCTCTGAATTATCCTATTTGATTAAGCCAATTTTTGTATTTTAAGCGTTGATTTGTTGGCGTATCGTCCATTGTCCGTTAACCTTACTTCAACATGTCGTATAAAACGGCATAAATTGAGCATATTGCATTACTTTTGATTTCTTAAAAGGAAGGATGGTTTATGAAAGACCTGAACGTTGTTGATGGCATTAATAATGCCGGAAACTGGTTAGTGAAAAATCAGGACTTATTGATTCACTATGCGGTAAATATTATTGCTGCGATCGTTATCTTCATTGTGGGTTCGATTATTGCCAAAATCGTTTCCGGCACAATTACCCGTTTAATGAAGGCTCGCGGCGTAGATCTCACCGTTGCTCACTTCCTTTCTGCACTGGTGCGCTACGGTATTATGGCGTTTACCATTATTGCTGCGCTAGGACGTTTAGGTGTGCAGACTGCGTCTGTGATTGCCGTTATCGGTGCCGCAGGTTTGGCTGTTGGTTTGGCGTTGCAGGGCTCGCTATCTAACTTTGCCGCGGGTGTTTTGTTGGTTCTGTTTCGTCCATTCCGTACCGGTGAGTTTGTTGATTTGGGTGGCGTATCGGGTACGGTTAAAGACGTACAGATTTTCTCTACAACGATGCTGACTGCTGACAATAAAACTATTGTGGTGCCAAATGGTAAAATCATTGCGGGTAATATTATCAACTACTCGCGAGAGCCTAATCGCCGTGTAGATATTACCGTTGGCGTTGCCTACGATGCTGACATCGATCTGGTTAAAAAAGTTCTGGGCGATATTGTTGCTGCTGATAGCCGTATTATGCACGATCAAGGTGTCACTATTCGCCTGAATGAAATGGCGGCTTCATCTCTGAATTTTGTGGTTCGCGCATGGACAACCAATGCTAATTATTGGCCTGTCTATTTTGACCTGATGGAAAACTTCAAACGCGGTTTGGATGCCAATAAAATTGGTATTCCATTCCCACAGATGGATGTACATCTGTATCAAACTGCGGTGCGTAAAGCTGAAGGGGAATAGAATTCTCCTATTGTTTAGGCGTTTCGAGCGTCTGTTGTTTATGTTAAGGCTGTGCAAGGTTCCGCCGCCTGTCGATACCGAGTGTCATTGATACACTGTGTGTAATATTCCGCCCGCCTGTCCATACCGAGCTTCATTGATACATCCATGAAGGAGTACGGGCAGAGACCACCAGCGCGTGGTCTCTGCACTCGCGCGCTTTTATCCGAGACGCCATCTCCGCTCCGGTTTGGTATCGCCCATCCAGGGCGCCCCAAACTCCGCCGATATATCCTTGTATCGGCGGCTCTCACTACCAAGACTTAAACAATTAAAAAGACACAAACAAAACAATATTGCTGTGTCTTTTCATGTTGAATGGAATGCATTTTAGAGCCGCCATTAGGGATGCTAGTGGGCGGACGAAAGGCTGGCGTGATATTCAATGCTCTAGCCGCATGTCTCTCTATCATTAGCCTCTCTAATCCCCGATAAGAATCATCCATTTCCTCTTCATAAATTCTCGGCGTAATATCGCTGCCATTCCGGCCCATTATCTCTTTGGGACGCCGTTATATTTCTGAGGGACTTCCATGTTTTCTGTTTTTTTACAGGGCTTTGCTCTGAGCGCAGCGATGATTTTGCCTCTTGGTCCGCAAAATACGTTTGTGTTGAGCCAAGGGATTCGTCGTCAATACCACCTGATGATCGCTTGCCTGTGTGCGCTTAGCGATATCGTTTTAATTTGTGGCGGTATTTTTGGGGGAAGTGCGTTATTAAGCCAGTCGCCGCTGTTGTTAATGCTGGTTACATGGGGCGGTGTTGCTTTCCTGCTCTGGTACGGATGGGGGGCTTTCCGTGCGGCGTTGGCGAAACAGGGTATTCAGACCGGCACTGAGGTTATGCAGCAAAGTCGCTGGCGTATTGTCGTAACTATGTTGGCGGTGACTTGGCTAAATCCACACGTCTATCTTGATACCTTCGTCGTTCTGGGCAGTTTGGGGGGACAGCTCGCCGTAGACGCGCGTAGCTGGTTTGCGTTCGGCGCAGTGAGTGCATCGGCGTTATGGTTCTTTTCACTCGCGCTATTAGCCGCATGGTTGGCTCCGTGGTTGAGTACACCAAAAGCTCAGCGAGTGATTAACCTGTTGGTTGCCTGCGTCATGTGGGTTATCGCCCTGCAATTGGCTCGAAGTGGACTACAGTTGTAATTTAATCTGTAACTCGATGCGTAAATTAGGGTTTGCACCCGATGGACAAAATTCTGGATTGTTCCTAAAGCGTTACGTGCTGTTTTAGTTCAGGATATTGTTCATCTTTCAGCATGAAATAGGTTCATGCTGAAGCCCCAAAAATCGAGTATGTCTACAAGGAGACGCCATGAAGCTAAAAGCTTTAGCAATGGTTGCAATGATGGGATTAAGTGCGTTACCGACACTGTCTCAGGCCGCAGATATACCAGAAGGACCACATTTGGCGACTTCCGGTACATCAAGCGTAAGCGCTACTCCCGACATCGCAACGCTGACTTTCCAAGTAACAGCGTCTGCTAAAGATGCGGCAAGTGCTAAAACTCAGGTAGATGAGCGGGTTGCCAAGTACTTCGATTTTCTGAAGACCAATGGCATTGAGAAAAAAGATATCAGCGCCGCGAATCTCAGTACTCAGCCTGAATACGATTATCTGAAAGATGGCAAAAGCGTGCTAAAAGGCTATCGTGCTGACCGTAGCGTTCAGGTGACTCTGCGTCAGTTAGATAAGCTGAATGGTTTGTTAGATGGCGCGTTAAAAGCCAACTTGAATGAAATTCGTTCGGTAGAGCTAGGTGTTGCTAAGCCAGATAATTACCGTGAGCAGGCGCGTCAGGAAGCGATCAAAAATGCCGTAAATCAGGCTCAGTCTCTGGCAAAAGGCTTTGGCGTGACGCTTGGTCCGGTATATAGCATTCGTTATCATGTCTCGAACTACCAGCCAGCGCCGGTAAGCCGCATGTATATGGCCGCAGACTCTATGCCGAAGACTTCTGCTGCACAAACTTACGAACAGCAAACTATCCAGTTTGACGATCAGGTTGATGTGGTCTTTAGCCTGAACAAATAGTTAACGCTGATGAATTGCAAAAGCACACCAAACGGTGTGCTTTTTTTATGGTCAATTTTTACCTTTCACACGGCACTTACGCGGTTAAAAAGAGTCTATTACCCGATCACTAAACTCATTGATAGGGAAATAAATGATGAAACTACACGTATTTGCCATGGCGGCATTGATTGGATTTGGCACGTTACCCGTATTATCGCAGGCAGCTGATGTACCAGAAGGCCCGCATATTACAACGGTAGGAACGTCTCAATTTGATGTTAAAGCTGAGTTGGCCACACTGGTCTTTAATGTCAGCATTGTTTCGCCAACGGCGGCAAATGCCAAAAAACTGGCCGATCAACGAGTGGCTAAATATGTCGAGTTTTTAAGTAAAAACGGTATCGAGAAAAGCGATATCGACGCAGCAAACGTGAGTACCGAGCAAGATTACGAATACTCTAATTCTACTCGTAAGTTCGCGGGATACAGCGCTGTGCGCAGTGTCACTGTAACTTTGCGTGATTTGAGCAAGTTGAATGAACTGCTAGACGGTGCGCTAGAGGCTCATCTAAATGAGATTGAGTCGGTGACATTTGGCGTGCTTAAGCCTGAGTTATACCGCGAGCAGGCGCGTCAAGCGGCGATTAAAAACGCGATTGAACAAGCAACCTCAGTGGCAAAAGGTTTTGGTGTTCAGTTGGGGGCGGTGTATAGCATTAACTACCAGTCTCAATCAATCGAGTCGGAACAAAGGGAAATTCGATACTACTATGCAGCCAAAGCTGCCATGCGACCAAAAGCTGAAATCCAACATACCTATGAACAGCCAAAGGTTTACTTCAGCGACAACGTTAGCGTCGTTTTTAATCTGGGTAAGTAATTGCAGGGATTCGCCATAAAAAAAGCACACCTTACGGATGTAATGCTGTTCATTTAAGAGATCGAGATACACGGGGCTAGCACACCGCGGGGCGCTCCGGCGGCTTCGCCGCTACGACCCCATCGGTGTACTTCCCCTAAAATCAGGCTTAACTGACAAGCATTACACCTTACGGGTGTGCTTTTTAGGCTTGATACACCGCACTTAGTCCTGACGTAACACATGATGCCCATAGGTCAGCAATGCATCGGTGACTCGGCGCATCATGCGGCTCTCTGGCGCAAATCGGTGCCAATACAGCATACGGCGCTGCACCATGCCCGGAGTTAGATTGATCAATGAACCGTCTTTAAGCTCTTTTTCAATTTGCAGATGAGGGATCATACAACAGGTGGTTCCCTGCAAAGCTAACTGCACAAAGGCTTCGGACGAGTTAACGATATGGCATGGCACGCTGCCAGGGGGAAGGTCAAAGTTTTGCTGTAAGAAGGCCTGATGCATATCGTCCAGATGGTCGAATGCCACGGCAGGGGCTTTCAGCAGCGAAGAGCGGTTAACGCCGTTTGGAAAGTAACGAGCAGCAAACGTTGGCGATGCGACAAACAGATAGTCTAGTGCCCCCAAGCGGTCAACGAGGCAGCTGGGTAGTGGCTGTGGCTGGATACTCACGGCACCAACAACCTCACCGCGGCGCAGACGCTCTTGGGTTCGAGTTTCATCCTCAACCTGAAGATTCAAACGTAGCGGCGAGTCGGCCAGCACAGGTTTAAGCGCAGGCAGTAGCCATGTTGCCAAACTGTCGGCGTTGACGGCTAAAGAGAGCAACAGCGGGCCATCCGTGCTGCTATCGTTCCCGAGCCACTCTTCCTCCAGCAATTCGACCTGATGCAGCAACGCAAGCAGGCGCTGTCCTTGCTCAGTAGGGCGTGGCGGAACGGTACGCACCAACAGAGGCTGGCCGAACAGATTTTCCAACTGCTTGATTCGCTGAGAAACCGCAGACTGAGTTATACAGAGTTTTTGTGCCGCACGCTCAAAGCCACGTTCGCGTATTACCGCATCCAGTGCTTGCAAAGTCCGGTAGTCCGGGCGTTTCATGTTGTTCTTCGTCCCCTGCGCTTATGATTTTTATATCTTAATAACTGCAATATGCCACATTTCTTCTCATTGACGAGGAGAAAATATATCAACCACAGGGAAAAGGTTGTTACTAAGGACTAAAAACTCGCCGTGTGACACGCCATTTTATAGGCAGTTGCTCTATAATACGCACACGTTTTCGTAGATTAGTCGATAGGATTCGGTAATGACTCAAGATGAACTGAAAAAAGCAGTGGGTTGGGAAGCGCTGAAATATGTGAAGCCAGGTACCATCGTTGGAGTGGGGACGGGGTCAACGGCAGCTCATTTTATTGATGCACTAGGAACCATGAAAGGGCAGATCGAGGGTGCTGTATCCAGCTCTGACGCTTCTACGGAAAAATTGAAGAGTTTGGGTATTACTGTCTTCGATCTTAACGATGTGGACTCACTCGATATTTATGTTGATGGCGCCGATGAAATCAACGGCCACATGCAGATGATCAAAGGCGGCGGCGCGGCGTTAACACGTGAAAAAGTGGTGGCTGCCGTCGCGAAGAAGTTCATTTGCATCGTCGATGCGTCCAAACAGGTTGATATTCTGGGTAAATTCCCCCTGCCGGTGGAGGTTATTCCAATGGCGCGCTCCTATGTTGCGCGTGAGTTGGTGAAGCTCGGTGGCCAGCCAGAGTACCGACAAGGTGTTTTGACCGATAACGGCAACGTGATTTTAGATGTGCATAACCTGAAAATCATGGATGCAATTGCGTTAGAAAAGCAAATCAACGCGATCGCAGGTGTAGTGACCGTTGGCCTGTTTGCTAACCGCGGGGCTGACGTTGCGTTGGTCGGCTCGGCAGACGGCGTAAAAACTATCGTTTTATAAAATCGTCGTTTTATAAAGCCATCGCCTTATCAAGCCATCACTGCATAAATTCGCCGTAACAATTGTTATCGTCGACTCAGCTCCGAAAACTCGGAGCTGTTTTTTTGTTCATCTGCCATGATTTCCCTTTAGCGTCCTTCCCTTTGTTAACGTTGTTTTAAACACTGAATTTCATTTATTTATCACACACCCTAAATTCGGTGACATATGTCACATATTTGCGCTTGACGATACTTTCACTCTGCGGTGATGAAAGCCGGTAGCATTTTTCGCCAACTTTTAACGTTTTATTCCCTTTGCTCACCTCATTGTAGGCAATCGGTTGGCTTGCTGGATGCGTAATATTTGTTATGTTGGCTGCATGCCGCATGAGTTTTATCGTTCGCAGCGGTCACACTAAGGTTCGAATTAACAGGGGTTAGGGTCGGGTCATGGCAAAAGTATCTTTGGAGAAAGACAGGATTAAATTCCTTTTAGTTGAAGGAGTTCATCAAAGCACGGTTGATAATTTACGTGCAGCGGGTTACACCAACATTGAATATCATAAAGGTGCGCTGGACTCGGAATCGCTGAAATCGTCCATCCGCGATGCCCACTTTGTAGGTATTCGCTCCCGAACCCATCTGACTGAAGATATTTTTGCAGCAGCCGAGAAGCTGATTGCGGTCGGTTGTTTCTGTATCGGAACCAATCAGGTTGACCTGGTTGCCGCTGCCAAACGCGGTATTCCGGTATTTAACGCGCCGTTCTCAAACACGCGCTCCGTGGCTGAAATGGTGCTGGGCGAGTTATTGTTACTGTTGCGCGGCATACCGACGGCGAATGCCTGTGCGCATCGCGGTGAGTGGAACAAGCAAGCCGTTGGCTGTTTTGAAGCACGCGGTAAAAAGCTCGGCATTATTGGCTATGGTCACATCGGTACTCAGTTGGGAATTTTGGCTGAAGGTATCGGGATGAATGTCTTTTTCTATGACATTGAAAACAAGCTACCTCTGGGTAATGCGCAGCAGGTTCGCCATCTCTCTGATTTGCTCAACATGAGTGACGTGGTGTCTCTGCATGTGCCGGAAACCCGCTCTACGAAAGATATGATTGGTGCGGATGAACTGGCGTTGATGAAGCCTGGTTCGATCCTCATTAACGCCTCACGTGGGACGGTCGTCGATATTCCTGCGCTATGCAATGCGCTGTCATCTAAACATTTGTCTGGTGCGGCTATCGACGTGTTCCCAACGGAGCCAGCAACGAACAGCGATCCGTTTAACTCACCGCTGTGTGAGTTTGATAACGTGCTGCTAACGCCTCATATCGGCGGCTCAACGCAGGAAGCGCAGGAGAATATTGGCGCAGAAGTTGCGGGTAAGCTGACAAAATATTCAGATAATGGCTCTTCACTGTCAGCCGTCAACTTCCCTGAAGTTTCACTGCCGATGCATGAAGAGAATGTCAGTCGACTTCTACATATTCATGAAAACCGCCCAGGGGTTTTGACTCAGATTAACCAGATTTTTGCCGAAGAGGGTGTGAATATCGCCGCTCAGTATCTGCAAACTAATGCGCAGATTGGCTATGTGGTTATTGATATCGAAACGGAAACCGAGCGCGCAGAAGCAGCGTTGCAACGGATGAAAGAGATCGCAGGGACTATCCGCGCTCGTCTTCTGTATTAATTTCCCATCAGTATCATTGTGAAAACGGCAGCCATAAGGCTGCCGTTTTTTATGCTTGCGGCTATGGGCGACAAAATCAATAGTTTACATATGAAATTATTAAACATGCAATGTTACAGGTAGGTTGACGATAGCTTGCTACTATTTCATCGGTTCATATCGTAATACAAAAATAGGAGTTGAGTTATGTTAAAGAAAACAGTTTTCAGCATGGTTATTGTGGCATCTGCATTGGCATCATTCTCAACGCTTGCGACCCCAACACGTCAGCAAGCTAGAGATGCATTTAATGAAAAAATGGTGCAGCCTTGTGCAGGTAAAAAAGCGGGAGATGAAGTGACGATCACCGATCGTCGTGGCGACAAAATTCAAGCTGTTTGTACGCTAACAGCGGTACCAAAAGCAAAGTCTTAACTCCCGTGGGACAGACCATCTCTTGAGTCTGTCCTACCGTTATTTTGTCGATAATCCTTACGCAACATCACCAATGATAGTGAGCCGTTGGCGTGATTATTTCTGGCAGCGGCACATCCCATTCTTGAGACGGCAGAGTATCGACCTTTTGGCAATCGTGAGCTAAGCCGATGGGATAAGGGCCGCAGTGCTTGGCGTGCGCGCTTTGCCATTCCTGAAGAGTACGGTCGTAAAAGCCGCCGCCCATCCCCAGTCTTTGCCCTAATTCATCAAATGCAACTAACGGTGTAAATACAATATGCAGTCGATGTAGTGGTAGAACTTGCCGCACGTCGAGCCGAGGCTCATCAATGCCAAAATAGTTTCGCGTCATTTCGGTGTCAGGGGCATAGCGTAAAAACAGCAGATTGCCGCGACTAAAGGGATGAAGAACCGGCAGATAAACCGATTTTCCTGCCTGCCAGAGCTGCTCAATGAGTGGACGCGTATTTAATTCTCCGTCAAAAGAGAGAAAAAGAGAAAGCGTTTGAGCGCGTTGAATTTGAGGTAATGACATCACTCGAGCCGCTATATTCAGGGCTGCATGTCGTTGAAATTCAGAGCTAAGTTTTTTCCGGCGCTGGCGGACAGAAGAGCGGATATCCGAACGGGATAGAGCAGATATTGGAGTAGAGTAGGGAAGAGCAGAGTTATTGGGCATGAGACACCCGTTTAAGGATGTTTAGGGTAAGGAATCTCCGAGGTGCCGTAACAGGCTGTAACCCTTGAACCCATGGTTCAAGGTGAACGCAACGACGCAATCTTAAGGCTTCTCGGAGACCGAGCGTGCTCACCGATTACGGATCCGCCGCATTCTTGAGGTATTAAATATCGGCTCAGGGGACTGGCCCGCACACGAACACCTCAGAGAAATTTTGTATCCTTTACGCTAATTAGCTTATCACATTTTTCTTAAATTGATACGATTTTATTTAAAAATCGCTTGCTAACCAACATGTTACAACTATAGGTCACACTTATTCGAACTGCGCACCCTGACGATCAGTGATGCGACCTTGTTCCAGCAGAGCTTGTTCAATTGTCTGCTGCAACATGCGAATTCTTTGCTCCATATTGGAGGCATAATCGCGAGTTTTCAAGCGTTCTTGCGCCAGTTCGTGACATACGTTTAATGCCGCGATGAAAACCAGTTGCTCTGTATTTGTGACTCTAGTGCGAACTTTGAGATCTTGCAACCGCTGATTAAGATCCTCTGCAGCCTGATTCAACGCTTCTTGTTGTTCTGGCGGGCAATTAACTCTTAACGAACGACCAAAAATTTGAATATCTACCGGTTGTGCAGACATACCACCTTCCTGCCTAGATTTTGCGCCAGTTTCAAAACCGCGAGGGTCACTAAATCGGGCGCCAACTATATATACCTCGCTACGCAGTTACAAGCCATTTCAAGCCTTACAGCGTGCCCTTTCTGGTATAGCGACTGTTCTTGATGGTAGCATAACACGAACTTTATCTGCCAACGATGACCAAAACGTATGTCAATTGAGATTACTGTACCGGAATATTCTGTTTTTACTCAGGCTTTGCAACAGCAAGGCGTTGGATTAACTCCCGCTGAAATGCATGGTTTGATCAGCGGAATACTGTGTGGCGGCAATCAGAACGACAACTGGCGCACTATGGTTCATGACCTGACCAATGAGGGCGAGGCTTTTTCTCAATCGCTTGCACAGCCTCTTCAGGCTGTTTATCAGCATACCCGCGACACGCTGGAAGACGATGGATTTGGTTTCCAATTGTTATTGCCTGATGGCGATGATGTGACCGTGTTTGATCGCGCCGATGCGCTGTCTGGCTGGGTAAATCACTTCCTGCTAGGTTTAGGTATGATGCAAAAGAACCTTGGCAAAATTAAAGGGGAAGTGGGTGAAGTGATCGACGATCTGCGTAGCATTGCTCAATTGGGCTATGAAGAAGACGAAGATCAGGAAGAGTTAGAACAATCTTTGGAAGAAGTCGCGGAATATGTGCGTATGGCAGCCATGCTGTGCCACAGCGAATTTTCTCAAGAAAAGCCAAACGCGGCTGAAGTGCAAAAGCCAACGTTGCACTAATTTCTGTTATGAATCAGGTGGCACTCCCGCCGCCTGATTGATCTTGCTTATCCCATTTCGCAAACCGCGTGATAGTCTATACCCATCATATTTAAAGCTGCCTCGGCGTTAGCTGCGCTCATGCGCCCGAATCGCTTACTGATGTAGGTTCATCGGAATTTATGTGCTTGCTGCCTTGATGCAACACCAATATTTAGGCTATATCCCCTGCATGCTTGAAGCTTGGGGGCTCTATCTGTATTGATAGCTCATGCTGATTAAGCCGTATGCTATGAGCACTACGCTACGTTTTCGCAACTGCCGATTTCAGGAGAAGGTCATGACCCCGCAAGAATTCCAACGTCGCCGACAGGCTGTTTTGGCACAGATGGCACCCGGTAGTGCCGCTCTCTTTTTTGCTGCTCCAGAATGTACCCGCAGCGCGGACAGTGAATATCCTTACCGCCAGAATAGTGATTTCTGGTATCTGACGGGTTTTAACGAACCTGAAGCGCTGCTGATCTTGATTAAAAGCGACGAAACCCATAATCACAGCGTGCTGTTTAACCGCGTGCGTGATTTAACCGCCGAGATTTGGTTTGGTCGTCGTTTAGGGCAAGAGGCCGCTCCGGCCAAGTTAGGCATAGACCGCGCCTTACCTTACGGCGATATTGAAGAGCAGCTTCACCTGCTGCTGAACGGGCTAGACGTGGTTTATCACGCTCAGGGTCAGTACGATTTTGCCGACCAAATTACCTTTGCCGCCCTCGAAAAACTGCGCCGTGGTGTACGTCAAAACTTCCGCGCGCCGGCAACGCTTATTGATTGGCGTCCTTGGGTACATGAAATGCGTTTGTTTAAATCGCAGGAAGAAATTGCGGCGATGCGCCGAGCGGGTGAGATAACGGCATTAGGCCATATCCGTGCGATGGAAAAATGTCGTCCAGGTATGTTCGAATACCAGTTGGAAGGCGAAATTCTGCATGAGTTTACTCAGCACGGCGCGCGTTTCCCTTCTTACAACACTATCGTTGGCGGTGGTGAAAACGGCTGCATTTTGCACTACACCGAAAATGAGTGTGAGTTAAAAGACGGCGATTTGGTACTGATTGATGCGGGCTGTGAATATAAAGGCTATGCCGGTGATATCACCCGTACTTTCCCTGTAAATGGCAAATTCACCAAGCCACAGCGCGAAATTTACGATCTGGTATTGGCTTCGATGGACAAGGCATTTGAAATCTTTGCTCCTGGCCGCAGTATTCGCGAAGCGAACGAGGCGACGGTTCGAGTGATGGTCGAAGGGTTAGTAAAATTAGGCGTAATGAAAGGGGATGTGGATCAGCTGATTGCCGATCAGGCACATCGCCAGTTCTTTATGCACGGTTTGAGCCATTGGTTGGGGCTGGATGTGCATGACGTTGGCGATTATGGCTCTTCTGCACGTGAGCGCGTGTTAGAACCGGGCATGGTATTAACCTGCGAGCCGGGCTTATATATCGCACCAGATGCCGATGTTCCAGTGGAATATCGCGGTATTGGCATCCGCATTGAAGATGACATCTTGATTACTGAAGATGGATTTGAGGTGTTAACTAAAGATGTTGTTAAGCAGGCTGATGATATCGAAGCGCTGATGGCGCAGGCCAAATCAGCCCGTTAAGGAAAGATAAACGGCATGAAAATGATCATTGTGGGCGGGGGCATGGCGGGAGCCACGCTGGCGTTGGCGGTTTCTGCTCTGAGCGCTGGACGTATTCAAGTTGAGGTTGTTGAGGCGGTTTCCCCAGACAGCAGACAACATCCAGGATTCGACGCTCGCGCTATTGCTCTCGCGTATGGTACATGCCAGCAATTGGAACGAATTGGCGTATGGCAGGCGCTTAAGGCGTGTGCTACACCGATTGAGCGTGTGCATGTTAGCGATCAGGGACATGCCGGCTTTGTTGGCCTCGATGCTCTGGATTATCAGATCCCTTATTTGGGACAGGTGGTTGAACTGCATCAGGCGGGTTCACGGCTATTCCAACTGCTAGAGAAAGCGCCGGGCGTTACACTGCACTGTCCGGCAAAAGTGGTGGGGGTCGAGCGGCAAAAAAATAGTGCCCGTATTACGCTGGATAATGGCTCTCATCTCACTGGCGAACTGCTGGTGGCGGCAGATGGTTCATCTTCGGCGTTGGCTCAGCATTGCAACGTCGATTGGCGTAGTGAAGACTATGGTCAAATCGCTGTTATTGCTAATGTGACCACCGCATTGCCGCATCAAGG
This sequence comes from Hafnia sp. HMSC23F03, assembly GCF_001816025.1. Lineage (NCBI taxonomy): Bacteria > Pseudomonadati > Pseudomonadota > Gammaproteobacteria > Enterobacterales > Hafniaceae > Hafnia > Hafnia sp. HMSC23F03. The sequence goes on along the minus strand of NZ_KV824214.1, from coordinate 18,312 downwards.
TAAAGCCTTTGAGCGTTTTACCCGTAATGGCCCGCTAGCCATGTTACCGATGAGTGAGGGGCGTTGCTCGCTGGTGTGGTGCCATTCCGCAGACGAACAGGACAACGTGGATAGCTGGAGCGATAGCGAATTTTTGCGGCAGCTGCAGATGGCGTTCGGCTGGCGATTGGGCGCGATGGTCAAAGCGGGTAAGCGCCATAGCTATCCATTGCGCTTAACGTTGGCTCAGCAACATATTAGCCATCGTCTTGCCTTGGTGGGTAACGCGGCACAGACGCTGCATCCAATTGCAGGCCAAGGGTTCAATCTGGGGCTGCGCGATGTGATTTCACTGGCAGAGACGGTTGTTCAGGCCGAGCAGCAAGGGCATGATATCGGCAGTTATCAGGTGCTAAGCCAGTATCAACAGCGTCGTGAACCGGATCAACAGGCTACGATTGGTGTGACCGACGGGCTTATACATCTGTTTGCTAATCGCCTTGCGCCATTGGTTGTTGGGCGCAATCTGGGGCTGATGGCGATGGAGCTCGTTCCATCGCTGCGTGAAACATTGGCGCGGCGTACGCTCGGCTGGGTGGAGCGTTAAATTTATCCTCGCCGTACTTCGGGGTGCTTTTCAGCAGCTTGAATGCTTTAGGGATATGATTCATTAACAGGAACAGATAATCACAATGCAATCTTTTGATGTGGTCATTGCCGGTGGTGGCATGGTGGGATTGGCAACAGCAGCGGCGCTTCAGGGAAGCGGTTTACGTATTGCTGTGGTTGAACATAGGATCCCTGAGCTCGCAGAGCTAACGCCAGAACCCGCCCTGCGTGTTTCCGCGATTAATGCCGCCAGCGAGCGCCTACTGCAACATCTGGGCGTTTGGCAAGATATTCTCGCCCTACGCGCCAGTGCCTATCAAGGCATGGAAGTATGGGATAGTGATAGCTTTGGACGCATTGCGTTCCGCGCACAGGAATATGGCCATACTCATCTGGGACATATCATTGAAAACGATGTCATTCAGCAGGCATTGTGGAATAAGGTTGCTCGGCAATCCGAGGTAACCATGATAGCGCCAGCCACTTTCCAACAGGTGGCATGGGGAGAGAATGAAGCGTTCATCACCCTGAATAATGGGCAAATGCTCACGGCGCGTTTAGTCATTGGGGCCGATGGAGCACAGTCGTGGCTGCGTCAGCATGCGGATATCCCTCTAACGTTCTGGGATTATGGGCACCATGCCCTAGTTGCTACGATCAAAACCGAACAGCCGCACGATGGCTGTGCTCGTCAGGTTTTCCGGCCAAATGGCATACTGGCTTTCTTGCCGCTGGAAGACGAATACCTGTGCTCAATCGTATGGTCTGTTGGGCCGGAAGAGGCTCGGCGTCTGGAAGCTTTATCGGACAGCGATTTTAACCGCGAACTGGCGGTGGCTTTTGATACACGTTTAGGGCTGTGTGAGGTGGTAAGCCCACGTCAGTCACATCCGCTGGTGGGGCGCTACGCACGTAGTTTTGCCGCACATCGTTTAGCCTTGGTAGGAGATGCAGCGCATACCATTCACCCATTAGCGGGGCAGGGCGTGAATTTAGGCTTTATGGATGCCGCTGAGTTGGCTTCTGAAATTAAGCGCTTGCAACGTCAGGGTAAGGATATTGGCCGATATATGTATCTGCGCCGCTATGAACGTTCTCGTAAGCATAGCGCCGCAGTGATGCTGACGGCGATGCAAGGTTTCCGTCAGCTCTTTGACGGTGATAACCCTGCTAAAAAGCTACTGCGTGATGTTGGAATGATGCTAGCGGATAATCTCCCCGGCCTAAAACCTCGGCTGGTGCAACATGCTATGGGGTTAGCTGATTTACCGGATTGGTTGCAAAAATAATCCTCTTTTGCGGCTGACAAAACGTATTGTTGGCCGCCTCCATTCTTCCCTTTCTTTTCCCTCTTGCGACCTTGTTTGAAATATTCTAATGCTGCCCTGTGTTTTGAATTAGTTTTTCTAATGCATGCGATTTTAACATCCGCTATTTTCCACGATAAAATTGCGACATACGTTATATAACTGCAATGCAGTTGCAGTGAAAATGTTAATAATGTGCCATTAGACGCAGTTTTCTAGGTGAAACTTCTGCATTATCCCCTCTCTAAATTTCACTATCGTTAACACCTACTCTTATTTTAACTTATGGTTAATCGCTGATTTCGGTGATAACGTCTGAGCAAGGGTATCGTTTGCGTAGCGATGTTTGCTGCTTTTTAGCTCGAAGACATCTTTAGGCAAAACATATCTTATCAGTGCGCCCGGGACGCCAAGAGAATGACTTGTACCGGATGACAAAACGTTCAGGAAAAGAGGGTTAAGATGGCTAAACAGACTCCACTCTTCGATCAGCACGTCGCCTGTGGCGCGCGTATGGTTGATTTCCACGGTTGGATGATGCCGCTGCACTACGGCTCACAGCTCGATGAGCATCATGCCGTGCGCCAGGATGCAGGCATGTTTGACGTTTCCCACATGACTATCGTCGATCTGCGCGGGCCACGAACCCGTGAGTTTTTGCGCTACCTGCTAGCAAACGACGTCGCTAAACTGACGGTTCCGGGTAAAGCTCTCTACACTGGCATGCTTAACGCCTCAGCAGGCGTTATTGATGACCTGATTGTTTATTTCCTCGACGAGGAATATTTCCGACTGGTGGTTAACTCTGCTACGCGTGAAAAGGATCTGGCATGGATCACCGAGCACGCCGAGCCATATCACGTTGATATCACCGTACGTGACGATCTCGCGCTGATTGCCGTTCAAGGCCCGCAAGCGCAGGAACGAGCAGCAACGCTGTTCTCGGATGCTCAAAAGCAGGCTATCAGCGGCATGAAACCTTTCTTTGGCGTACAGGCCGGCGATTACTTTATTGCGACTACGGGTTACACCGGCGAGAACGGTTATGAAATTGCACTGCCCGTGGGTGAAGCCCCTGAGTTTTGGCAAAAACTGGTTAAAGCTGGCGTAAAACCCTGTGGTTTAGGCGCGCGTGACACTCTGCGTTTAGAGGCGGGTATGAACCTCTACGGTCAGGAAATGGATGAAGGTGTTTCGCCGTTAGCCGCCAATATGGGCTGGACCATCGCTTGGTCTCCGGAAGATCGTGATTTTATTGGCCGTGAAGCATTAGAGCAGCAACGCGAAAACGGCACAGAACAGTTGGTTGGCTTGGTAATGACCGAAAAAGGTGTGTTACGTAATGAGCTTCCGGTGCGTTTCACCGATACCAACGGAAATCTTCAAGAAGGTGTGATCACCAGTGGTTCTTTCTCTCCAACCTTAGGTGTCAGTATTGCATTGGCGCGCGTCCCCGTAGGAATTGGTGAAGAGGCTATTGTGCAGATCCGTAACCGTGAAATGCCGGTTCGTGTCGTTAAACCTGGTTTTGTGCGCAACGGTAAAAGCCTGATTAACTAGGCTACTGCGCTTGCCACGTTAAGTTCGGGTAGCGCTCGGAATCCTCACGTACTGAGTACATTCCGGTTCCTACGCTGACCGCACTTAAATTGGCTACACCAATTGAATCAGACTTAGAAAGTATAATTTAACAAACATTTAAGAGAGGATTTCGATGAGCAACGTGCCTACTGAATTGAAATATACCGCATCTCACGAATGGGTTCGTGCAGAAGGCGAAGGGGTTTATAGCGTTGGTATCACCGAGCATGCACAGGAGTTGCTGGGCGATATGGTGTTTATCGATTTGCCTGAAGTCGGTGCCTCTTTCGATGCTGGGGATGACTGTGCGGTAGCGGAGTCCGTAAAAGCGGCTTCAGATATTTATGCGCCTATCAGCGGTGAAATCGTCTCGATTAACGATGAGTTAGAAGGTGCACCAGAACTGGTAAACAGCGCGCCTTATTCCGAAGGCTGGTTGTTCCGCATTAAAGCATCAGACGAATCGCAGATTGCTGACTTGCTGGATGCTGCAGCCTATGAGTCTTCTATCGAAGACTAAGTGTCCGTGCCTGAACGCTTTTGGGCACCGTAGCGGCAACTCGTGGTAGATAGCGCTTCAAACTTTCTCTCGGCAGTAGGGTATCGCGGAGAGAAAGTGAGTTCGTAGTGTCATTTCTTTTGTATGCACATTTAGGAATCAGTAACTCATGACCCAGACTCTCAGCCAGCTCGAAAACAGCGAATCCTTTATTGCTCGCCATATCGGTCCGTCTGCGCAACAGCAGCAAGAAATGCTGGAAACTGTCGGAGCACGCTCTTTACGTGATCTGATCGAGCAGATCGTTCCATCGGATATTCAGTTGCCAACACCGCCAGCGGTGGGTGACGCCGTGACTGAACATCAGGCGTTGGCTGAGCTGAAAGCCATTGCGGGTCAGAATCAACGTTACAAATCCTTTATTGGTATGGGTTACCACGGTGTGCTGATGCCGCCGGTTATTCAGCGCAATATGCTGGAGAATCCGGGTTGGTACACCGCTTATACGCCATACCAACCGGAAGTGTCTCAAGGACGTCTTGAGGCACTGCTGAATTTCCAGCAGTTGACGCAGGATCTTACCGGTCTTGAGTTAGCTTCTGCTTCCCTGCTGGATGAAGCAACAGCCGCGGCGGAAGCCATGGCGTTAGCCAAACGAGCCAGCAAGCTGAAAAACGCTAACCGCTTCTTTGTGGCTGCAGATGTTCATCCGCAAACGCTGGATGTGGTACGTACCCGTGCCGAGACTTTTGGCTTTGACGTTATCGTCGACGATGCAGAGAAAGTGCTCGATCATCAAGACGTGTTTGGCGTATTGCTGCAACAGGTGGGGACCTACGGCGAGCTGCACGACTACACCGCGCTGATGAATGAGCTGAAAAACCGCAAGGTGATAACCTGTGTCGCAGCCGATCCTATGGCACTGGTACTGCTGGCGGCTCCGGGAAAATTAGGTGCAGACGTCGTATTTGGCTCTGCACAACGCTTCGGTGTGCCGATGGGGTATGGTGGTCCACACGCGGCCTTCTTTGGCTGCCGTGACGAATTTAAACGTTCCATGCCGGGACGCATCATTGGGGTTTCGCGTGATGCGGCGGGTAATACCGCGCTGCGCATGGCAATGCAGACGCGTGAACAGCATATCCGTCGCGAAAAAGCTAACTCCAACATTTGTACTTCGCAGGTATTGCTCGCCAATATCGCCAGTCTATATGCGGTTTATCATGGTCCAGTTGGGCTGAAACGTATTGCCGATCGTATTCATCGTTTAACCGATATTTTGGCTGCGGGTCTGAAGCAAAAAGATGTCACCATTCGTAATCACAGCTGGTTTGATACGCTTACGGTGGTAGTTAAAGATAAAGCCGAGGTTTTGGCTCGTGCATTGAGTTTTGGCTTCAACCTACGCAGCGATATTCCTGGCGCAGTAGGGATTTCTCTGGATGAAGCGACCAGCCGTGAAGATGTTGAAGCGCTGTTTGCGGTTCTGTTAGGCGATAATCATGGCTTGGATATTGATACGCTAGACACTCTAGTTTCTGAAGAGAGCGAAGGCAGTATCCCATCGCATATGCTGCGTACCGATCCTATTCTGACTCACCCAGTATTCAATCGCTATCACAGCGAAACTGAAATGATGCGCTACATGCATCGTTTAGAGCGTAAGGATTTAGCGTTGAATCAGGCGATGATCCCGCTGGGTTCTTGCACGATGAAACTGAACGCTGCTGCGGAGATGATTCCAATTACTTGGCCTGAATTTGCAGAACTGCACCCGTTCTGCCCGCCAGAACAGGCGTTAGGGTATCAGATAATGATTTCCCAATTGTCACAGTGGCTGGTGCAATTAACCGGTTATGACGCTGTGTGTATGCAGCCGAACTCCGGTGCTCAGGGGGAATATGCGGGGCTGCTGGCGATCCGTCGCTATCACGAGAGCCGTAACGAAGCAACGCGTCATGTTTGCTTGATTCCAAGTTCTGCCCATGGGACGAACCCAGCCTCAGCGCAAATGGCGGGTATGAGTGTGGTCGTTGTGGCCTGCGACGATTCCGGTAACATCGATCTGCACGATCTGCGTGCTAAAGCAGAGCAGGCCGGCGATGAGCTGTCTTGTATTATGGTGACCTATCCGTCGACCCATGGCGTATATGAAGAAACCATTCGTGAAGTGTGCCAGATCGTGCATCAGTTTGGTGGACAGGTTTATCTTGACGGCGCCAACATGAACGCACAGGTGGGGATCACCACGCCGGGCTATATCGGCGCGGATGTGTCGCATCTCAACCTACATAAAACCTTCTGTATCCCTCACGGCGGTGGCGGACCGGGCATGGGGCCTATCGGTGTGAAATCACATTTGGCTCCGTTTGTACCGGGTCATACCATCGTACAGATTGACGGTTTAACCACTCAGCAAGGCGCGGTTTCTGCTGCACCGTTTGGCAGCGCGTCGATTCTGCCGATTAGCTGGATGTACATCCGCATGATGGGAGCTGAGGGGCTGAAAAAAGCCAGCCAGACGGCAATTTTAAATGCGAACTATATTGCTACGCGCCTGAAATCGGCTTATCCAATTTTGTATACCGGTCGTGATGGGCGTGTCGCACACGAATGTATTCTGGATATTCGTCCGCTGAAAGAGCAGACCGGTATCAGCGAAATGGATATTGCTAAACGTCTTATTGATTTCGGCTTCCACGCACCAACCATGTCTTTCCCTGTGGCGGGGACGCTGATGGTTGAGCCCACCGAGTCGGAAAGCAAAGCTGAACTGGATCGCTTTATTGATGCCATGTTAGCGATTCGCGCCGAAATTGAGCGGGTCAGCAGTGGCGAATGGACATTGGCGGATAACCCGCTGGTCAACGCTCCCCACATTCAGGCTGAGTTGGTGGCAAACTGGGAGCACGCTTATTCACGCGAATTGGCGGTATTCCCAACGGAATCAACCAGAGAGAATAAATACTGGCCAACCGTGAAACGTCTGGATGACGTCTACGGCGATCGTAATCTGTTCTGCTCGTGTGTGCCAATTTCTGAATACGAATAGTTATTTAGAATAAAACGGTAAGTATCAAAACCACCGCTCTGATGCTGTGAATCAACAGCTCAGAGCGGTTTTTTATGTCATAAATTCGCAAAGCGTTATAGCAAATTGAGTAGGTGAAGGATTACATGTCCTGAATCACCACGCCGCCAAGCAATGGCGATATCGCTGGTAGGCAGCGCCCGGAGAGACTCAAGACAAACCACGTTTTTTTCATCTATTTTGCTTAGCGAAGCCGGAACGAGAGCAAAGCCAAATCCTCCTCCCACCATGCTAATTGCCGAGGTTAGCTGAGGAGATTGTTGGCCTAACAACGGCGTGAATCCGGCTTCTTCACAGGCGTTAATCGTTTGGTCATATAGACTTGGCGCCACCTCTCGTGGAAAGGTAATCAGCGGCTCATCTTTCAGCTCTAGTAATGATAGGGATTTATTTTGGCTGAGAGGATGAGTACGCGGTAAAGCCACCATCATTTTCTCTGTGTCGATCACTCGGCACATAAAGTCTTTACTGCGCTCGCACGGCAGGCGGATAAAAGCAAAATCCAGATTCCCTTCTTCAAGTGCGTTCATCAATGCCGACATGTCTTTCTCTTGCGGCTGGAGGTGCATCTTTGGGTAGTTTTCGCGAAAGCGGCGTAACAGCGAAAATACCGTGGGATTAAACGCCGTAGAGCACGCAAATCCAATATTGACGGAACCACTGATACCGCGCGCCACGTTGCGAGCACGTTCCAGTGCGGCATCGGTGAGTTTGATGATTTCACATGCGTCTTTATAGAGCGTTTTCCCGGTTTCCGTAAGCTCGATCCCGCGAGTTAAGCGCTTTATGAGAGGCGTGCCAACTTCATGCTCAAGCTTTTGGATTTGCTGACTGAGTGGTGGCTGGGAGATCCCGAGTTGCTCAGCGGCTCGAGTGAAGTGACCGGTTTGAGCCACTGCGACGAAATAGCGTAAATGGCGTAGTTCCATATCAAAAACGTCTCAAAGTGAACACAACATCATATTGGAACTCATTGCTGAAAGGAGTCAACCTTTAGTTAACAACGCTAATGATTAAAAAATGGATCACCTCATGAAAGCACATCATTCTGACTGTTCATGCGTGGCAGACATCGCAGAAACTGCTAAGCAGCTCTATCGTAAACATCCAGAACGCGTCATTTATCAAACTTCTCTAATGAGTGCGCTATTAAGCGGGGTCTACGAAGGTGAAACCACCATGGCCGATTTGCTCAAGCATGGTGACTTTGGCTTGGGCACGTTTAATCACCTCGACGGTGAGATGATTGCGTTTAACCGCAACATTTTCCAACTACGTGGTGACGGCAGCGCTCGGAAAGCCAAGCCTGAGCAAAAGACACCTTTTGCCGTCATGACATTTTACCAACCCACCGAAGAGTACCGTATTAACCGCCTACATAGCCGTGATGAAATCCATCAGGTTATCGACAAAATGCTGACGAGCCAAAATGCATTTTGCGCACTACGCATCGACGGTGTTTTCCATAATGTGGAAACGCGGACTGTACCTGAACAGCATCGTCCTTATAAGCCGATGCAGGAGGCTATTGAAGCGCAGCCGACATATCACATTGAACAGCGTAAGGGCGTACTGATTGGGTTCCTCACCCCTAACTATATGCAAGGTATCAACGTTGCTGGCTATCACGAACACTTCATTACTGAAGAGCGCGACTGTGGTGGGCATGTTCTCGATTATCAGGTGGAAAGCGGTGTGCTGACCTTCGGCACAATCGACAAATTGCTGATCGATTTTCCCCATGACGATGATTTTATGCAGGCTGATTTATGTCCTGCAAATTTAGATACCGCAATTCGTTCTGTAGAAAGTTAAATCTTGAAGGCATCTAGGAGTTGGGTTCCATGAAAAAGTCTGATAGCAACAAAGCATGGCAGTGTGGGGCAGATCTGATCGTCGCGCAGTTGGAAGCTCAGGGGGTAAAACATGTATTCGGTATTCCTGGTGCGAAAATTGACCGCGTATTTAACTCATTAGTCGATTCCAATATCGAAACTATTCCTGTGCGTCATGAGGCAAATGCGGCTTTTATGGCGGGGGCGGTGGGCCGTTTGACGGGTAAAGCTGGCGTAGCGTTGGTGACTTCAGGACCTGGCTGTTCGAATTTAATTACCGGTGTAGCCACGGCAACATCGGAGGGTGATCCTTTGGTTGCATTGGGTGGGGCGGTAAAACGCGCTGACCATTTAAAACAGGTACACCAGACCATGGATACCGTGACGATGTTCCGTCCGGTCACCAAGTATTCAGCTGAAGTGACATCGGCTTCTGCTTTGCCTGAGGTGTTAGCCAATGGTTTTAGAGCGGCAGAGTTTGGGCGTCCTGGGGCAAGTTTCATTAGTCTACCCATGGATATTCTCAACGAGCCAGTCAATAGCAGGGTGTTGACGACGCAGCACCCTACTCTTGGTGCGGCTCCTTTTGAGAGTGTGGCTCAAGTCGCACGCCGTCTTGAGAAAGCCAAAAATCCAGTCATTTTGCTGGGACTGATGGCCAGCCAGCCGCGTAATGCTGAAGCTATTCGCCGGTTTTTACATAAAAGTGGGCTGCCCGTTACCAGTACCTATCAAGCTGCGGGGGTTATCGATCAGGCGCATTTCCATCGCTTTGCTGGTCGGGTGGGGTTATTCAATAATCAGGCAGGGGATCGTCTGCTGAGGAATGCGGATCTGGTGATAACTATTGGTTACAGCCCGATAGAATATGAACCAGCACAGTGGAATAACGACGAAAGTGCGTTGGTACATGTCGATATCATGCCTGCCGAAACCGATAGCGATTATCAGCCAGATATTGAACTGGTGGGTGATATCGCCGATACGTTGGATCTGCTTTCTGAGCATATTCATGCCGCGCTGGATTTAAGCCGTGATGCGGTGGCTATTTTAGAAGAGCGGCGTCAGCAACGGGAACTTCTGGCACAAAAAGGCCGTAGCCTAACGCAGTTTGCGATTCATCCGTTGCGCTTGGTTAGAGCGATGCAGGATATCGTCAATAGTGATGTGACGTTATGCGTAGATATGGGAAGTTTCCATATTTGGATTGCTCGCTACCTGTACAGTTTCCGTGCGCGTCAGGTGTTGATCTCAAATGGACAGCAAACCATGGGCGTTGCGTTACCGTGGGCAATAGGTGCTGCGTTAGTCGATCCTAGCCGCAAAGTGGTCTCGGTTTCTGGAGACGGTGGTTTTATGCAATCCAGCATGGAGCTAGAAACTGCCGTACGTTTAGGCGTAAACCTGCTGCATATTATTTGGGTCGATGACGAATATAATATGGTTGCGATTCAAGAAGATAAAAAGTATCACCGCACGTCAGGGGTTAAGTTTGGGCCCATTGACTTTAAAGTTTATGCTGAAGCTTTTGGGGCTAAAGGTTTTGCCGTTACCTCCTCGGAAACGCTCGAGAGCACGCTTCGCGCCGCCATGGATGTGCAAGGACCTGCGGTTGTCGCCGTACCGGTCGACTATAGCGATAATGCGTTGCTGATGAGCCAACTGAATATGAGCGAAATGTTCTAATTCAAGAGCCATTGATTTCACCTACCCCGAGGAGTGTCTGACATAGCATCTCTTCGGTTTCAGCCTCATCATTTTATCGATGAGGCTTTTTTTACCATCGTTATTTCTTCAAGGATTACGTTTTCTTTCTATATTGAATAATATAGTGATGAGCGAGCATTTCTGCTTTATCTAAATCTAATTCAGTCATATTTTGTTTTAAACACTGAATGTCTTTCTTCTCACCATTATAAATGGCGACTGCATACCACGCCCATGCCTGAATATAATCCTTGGCAACACCTTCTCCATTTTCGTATAGGTACCCAAGTGTTAATTGAGGCGAGGCATAACCTTGTTTGGCAAGTTCTTCGTATTGGCTGAATGCTTTTTGATAATCCTGAGCTACTCCTAATCCATAATAGAACATTTCGGCTAAGCTAATTTTTGCATCTATATTCCCTGATGCTATGCCTTTTTGATACCACTCAATGGCGGTGGTATAGTTTTGGGCGACGCCACGCCCATCACGGTAAATATGACCAATTTTTACATAAGCGGCTGATTCCCCTTGCTCAGCGGCTTTGGTATACCACACTAACGCCTTCTGGTAATCAATCGATGTACCACTGCCATTTTCATAGACTTGACCAACATTATATTGTGCAATGCTGGCGCCTTGCTCTGCTGATTTTGTATACCAAAAAAGTGCTTTTTTATTATCTCTGGGAATTCCTTTCGCATTTCCATACATGGCTGCGAGATTGTTTTGTGCATTAGCGTCATTTAGTTCGGCTGCTTTGGTGTACCAAATCAACGCTTGAGAATAATTCTGCGGAATTTTATTACCAAGATCATACATTAGAGCTAGCGAATATTGTGCGACAGCATAATCTTGCTCTGCGGATTTTTTGTACCAAACCACCGCTTGCTTAGGGTTTTGAGGAACCCCTGTTCCGTCTTCAAGCATCCGTCCTAGGTTATATTGGGCTTCCGCACCATCCCGATCGGCCGTCTGTTGATACCAAGAAAGTAACGCTTTTTGGTAATCTTTTATTGTTCCATTGCCATGATCATATTTTTTACTGAGGATAAACTCTTCTGCAATGTCATCTACCGTTTTCTCATTTTTAATCCAAGCTATTGAATCATTGAAATCTTTAACGAAAAAATTGATGACTCTATCTATATCATTTGTTTTTTTATTTCTCTGGGGATTTATTGCGGCTTTTAATTGCCAGAATGCAGCTTGCTGCGGATCTTTAGGTATTATGCCTTGACCATTTTGATACAGAGTGGCTAAGCGTTGTTGCGCATTGATATCGTCTTGTTCTGCGGCTTTGGTGTACCAAGATAGCGCTAAAGGAAAATCTGGTGTCACTCCCTTTCCATATTCATATATCAAACCAAGATTATATTGTGCCATTGCATAACCTTGTTCGGCTGATTTTTGATACCAAATGACTGCTTTCTGATAATCCTGTGATACACCAGTCCCATTGTAATAGAGTGTTGCTAATGAATTCTGGTATCCGGCTTTTCCCTGCTCGGCGTAGGATTTTTGCATCCAATAATCTGCCTTTTGAGTATCTTTTGGAACACCTTCGCCACTGCGGTATATGTTTTCAAGATTACTTTCCGCTATGTAGTTCTCTTGTTCGGCAGATTTTTCGTACCAGCTAATAGCAAGATGGATATTTCGTGGTACGCCATCACCGTTTTGATAGGATGCTCCGAGATTATTTTGTGCATCAGCATGGCCTTGGTCGGCTGCTTTCTGATACCAGATAACAGCTTGTCTATCGTCTAAAGGTACTCCTTGGCCCTCATCATATTTGAGTGCAAGATTAAATTGTGCAACGGCATAACCTTGCTCGGCGGCTTTTTTATACCAAGCAATGGCTTGTTTATTATCTAACGGTACGCCTTTGCCCTCATCGTATTTGACTGCAAGATTAAATTGTGCCATTGCATTACCTTGCTCGGCTGCTTTTCTATACCAAACCACGGCTTGCTGGTCGTTTTTTGGAATGCCGTCTCCATCGTCGTACATATAGGCAAGGTTGATTTGCGCTGTAATAAAGCCTTGGTCAGCGGCTTTCTGATACCAAATGAGCGCTTGTTGATACTCCTCCTCCTCAAAGTAGCTATCGCCGATTTTATTTTGAGCACTGGCATCACCTTGTTGTGCCTCCTTTAGTAAAGAGGGGGGAATATCTGGCATGGCTGCGTAGGCATGACCAAATAGCAATAACAGCGCAAAAGGGAGAAAAACGAGTTTGGCTTTCATGGGGTGTCATCCTTTGACATTGCTATGTCACTTCGAACTCACTGCTCGAATGGCGTTTTATTAGATACTCAGACCCTGTTCTATGCTTAATGTTTTCTCTTGTGGCTCGGGGATTGGTTACAAAATATGAGCATGAAAACGGGGGCGTAAGCGGGTTTTGGATTTCCCTTACTTTTTCTCATTTGTTTTGGATGAAGTTTTCTAATGCATAAGTTGCAGATACCCAATGACTTACCTCTTGGGAGGGTCTGAATAAATCTATTTTTATCATTTAGTTATGATGGTTTAACATTCTATTACTTACACTAATCATCACTTTTACTCATGCTGACTTTCCCCTCATTCAACCCCAGAATGGTGATAAAAGTGTGATAGAGTTCTCACCGTGAAATGTTCCCCTAATGAATACAAGATCAGCCAGTCTATCTAGGCTTATTGGCTGATATATCAGCATTTTCATCATGACAATCCACCTTGGTGCTTTTAACGACTACGGGTGAGCTATTGGTTTTGCACGACAACTTTGACGCGTGACCACACGCGCGCTGGCATAAAACAGGTAAGGCATTTATGGAATTCATTACTCAGTTAGTTAATCAGGTCAACAGCCTGCTTTGGGATGAACTACTGATTTTTCTACTTTGTGGGACGGGGATTTATTACACACTGCGTTTGGGTTTCATCCAAATCCGTCATTTTGGCTCGGGATTTAATGCCTTGTTTAGTGGTATCTCGCTGTCTGGCGCTAAAGCAGATAAGCAGGGGATGAGCTCTTTTCAAGCCGTGGCGACGGCGATTGCTGGGCAGGTTGGCACGGGGAACTTAGCGGGGCCGGCTACGGCCATTATTGCTGGTGGTCCAGGTGCGATTTTCTGGATGTGGGTTTCGTCGTTTCTTGGGATGGCGACAATTTATGCTGAAGCGATGTTGGCTCAAAAATTCAGATCGAAAGATAAAAATGGGCAGGTCGTCGGTGGACCAGCGTATTACATCGAAAAGGGTCTGAACTGCAAATGGCTCGCCTGTATTTTCTCGGTGTTAGTGATTATTGCATTAGGCTTTATCGGCAACATGGTTCAATCCAACTCTATTGCCGCGGCGTTTAATAGTTCTTTAGGTGTTCCGGGTTGGGTCATTGGTATTATTCTTGCGTTGATTACCGGCGTGGTCATTATGGGCGGGATCAGCAGTATTGCGTCCTTTACTGAGAAAGTGGTGCCTATTAAAGCCGTCTTCTATTTATTGGGTACTCTGGTGATTTTGGTGCATAACGCACACTATATTTTGCCTGCGTTTAAATCGATCTTCGTTGCGGCGTTTAATCCGACAGCGGTGTTAGGCGGTGGGGCAGGGATTGCCATCCAGCAGGCAATGCGTTTTGGTATTGCTCGCGGCCTGTTCTCCAATGAAGCCGGTATGGGGTCTACGCCTCATGCGCATGCGGTCGCTAAGGTCGAACGTCCAGAACAACAGGGTTATATCGCGATGATGGGGGTTTTCGTCGTGTGCGTCATCGTAACGTTGACGGCATTGGCGATTATCACTTCAGGTATGAGCATGTGGGAACTGGATGGTAAAACTCAGGCTAATTTCCTCGGTGTGTTTACCGGTCAAGGAATTGCGGTCACTCAGCAAGCGTATACCTATGTCTACGGCTATTTCGGCAGCCTGTTTATTTCTGTCTCCCTATTTTTCTTTGCTTTTTCAACGATTGTCGGTTGGTACTACTACGGTGAAATGAACATTCGCTACCTATTCAATTCACAAAGAGCGGTACGTGCTTATCAACTGATGGTGATCGCCTTTATCTTTATTGCGTCATTCTTCAAGGTTGAGCTGGTATGGAATATGGCCGATATGTTCAACGGGCTGATGGTGCTACCAAACCTTATCGCGTTGATTTTGCTGTCGCCGATAGTGATTAAAATGAGCAAGTTGGTAGGCGGAAAAGTGGCGTTGAAACAAGATTAAACTGGGTGAATATTACGTCTGCCTAATATATCCGGTCTTACATCTGCATTGTGCAGGCGTCCGTGTCGGAGGGCTCAATCGCCGCCCTCCGACGCCTCGGCACCACCTTCCAGCCTGCTACGTGGGTGCCCTCGTTTCATCATTCCGGTCTTTTACGTAGTCCAACGTCAGCTACACGTACAAATAAATCGCAAAGAAGTGACAAGCGCAGCCGCCGAGTACAAACGCATGCCAGATGGCGTGGTTGTAGGGGATGCGTTTGCTGACGTAAAAAATCACTCCCAGCGTATAAACAATCCCGCCGATAGCAAGCAGTGTCACTCCGCCCCATGCCAGCTTGGTCGCCAGTTGGTAAATCACAATCAGCGACAACCATCCCATCGTCAGATAGGTGATCAACGACAACACTTCAAAGCGATGCGCAAATGCGAGTTTGAAGATAATGCCAAATAGCGCAATTCCCCAGATCACCGCCATCAGCCATTTAGCTAGCGTTGAGTCCAGCCCAACCAGCAAGAAAGGGGTATAGGTGCCGGCAATCAATAGATAGATTGCGCAGTGGTCAAACACCTTTAGCCAACGCTTGGCGCGCTGATGTGAAATTGCGTGATACAGCGTGGAGGCCAGAAACAGCAGAATCATGCTGCCGCCATACAGGCTGTAACTGGTGATCGCGGTGGCGTCAGCTCCGGTGCCAACGGCTTGCACCAGTAATAACACTAAGCCGACGATGCCTAGAATAAAACCAACTCCGTGGCTGATGCTGTTGGCAACTTCCTCTGCCAGCGAATATCCCTGCTGAACAATATTTGCCTTTGCCATAGTGCGGCGTTACCTCTGTTGAACAATGAAAAACATGTGATGGTGTAAAGCTAAGGCTAGATTAGCTGAGAATGATTCCAGTGTACACGTGTACGCCAAAATATAATTAAAACAGGATAGGGAGTAATATTTTGGCTTCTAGTTATCAACTAATTAAATGATTTATAAGGGAATAAATAAGTTTTTATAATGTCGCGTGCATAAGCGTGGTGTCATAATTATCACAAAATTGGAGCTGTTTTATTATCTTCCAAACATCTGTTTGGTGCGACACTGTTACAACAGCAAAGTTTCGTCAGACTTTTCGTAGATAACGTTGCGCAACGTGGCTACAGGTGATCATGTTAGTTGATGACTATTGATGAAACCCTTACAGGGCAAGCCTTGTCGGGCTGTTTTAAAATTGTTCTCTTCGTTTTAAATTTGATTAATCCTGCAAAGATTGTAGAATCCCTCCGGATTTTTTTACCGCAAACGTGAATGCAATCGATTACGTATTTAAGAATGTATTCCTAGATCACAGATTTTTGTGAGCAATGATTTCTATAATACACGCAGCCAGAAAGCTGGGTTGTTGATCAATTGATGGCTATTTGTGGTGATGTTTACATGGGTCTTTCCCCTGGCAGGGAATCTTGCTTAAGGTAAGTAGCAATATTATGAAAAAAATAATTTTAGCTGCAGGCACCGTGCTTGCGCTTTCAAGCAGCGTTACTGCTGTAGCAGCAGACAACAACAGCGAATATCTTTCTGACTGGTGGCACCAGAGCGTTAACGTCGTGGGCAGTGCTCATACGCGTTTCGGACCACAATTACGTGACGATACCTACTTAGAATATGAAGCTTTTGCCAAGAAAGATTGGTTCGACTTCTACGGTTACGTGGATGCGCCAATGTTCTTCGGTGGTGACAGCACCTCTCGCGGTATCTGGAACCACGGTTCACCGTTGTTCATGGAAATCGAACCACGTTTCTCTATTGATAAACTGACTGGCACCGACCTGAGCTTTGGTCCGTTTAAAGAGTGGTACTTCGCGAACAACTATATCTACGATATGGGGCGTAACAGCGATAACCGCCAGAGCACTTGGTATATGGGTTTGGGTACCGATATCGATACCGGCCTACCAATGAGCCTGTCCATGAACGTATATGCCAAATACCAATGGCAGAACTACAATGCGTCTAACGAAAACGAGTGGGATGGTTACCGCTTCAAAGTTAAATACTTCGTGCCAATCACCGAAGTATTGGGTGGCAACCTGAGCTACATCGGCTTTACCAACTTTGACTGGGGTTCTGACCTGGGCAAAGACTCTGGCTACAGCAACATCGATGGCAAGCGTACTCGTACTAGCAACTCTATCGCCTCCAGCCACATCTTGGCATTGAACTACGATCACTGGCACTACTCCTTCGTTGCGCGTTACTTCCATAATGGCGGACAGTGGAACGATGGTACTGAACTGAACTTCGGTAAAGGTAACTTTGACGTGAAATCTACCGGCTGGGGTTACTACCTGGTTGCAGGTTATAACTTCTAAGTTTTGCCAATATGCATAGAGAGAGGAGCCTTATGGCTCCTTTTTTGCGTTCTGGCGAGTCGCAGTGTTGCTATAAAAGAGGAACTAAAGAGAAGATATTCAGCCATTTTCACCTTCCCCATTTTAGTCCATGATAGACCTCAATACGGGCGCATCTCTGCGGCTTTACTCATATTCACCTTTGGCGAAGAGGCTTTGTTACATGACCAAATACCTAAATAAAGATACGCAGGTTTGTATGTCGCTGGCGGCGCGGCCAAGTAATTTTGGTACTCGTTTCCATAACTATCTTTACGATGCACTGGATCTGGACTATCTCTACAAAGCGTTTACGACCAAAGATATTCAGGCGGCTATAGGCGGCGTTCGTGCGCTGGGGATTCGCGGATGTGCGATTTCGATGCCGTTTAAAGAGGATGTGATCCCGTTAGTCGATGAAATGGATGCATCTGCTAAGGCGATTGATTCAGTTAATACCATTGTTAACACTGATGGTCATTTAAAGGCCTATAACACCGATTATTTGGCGATTGCGCAACTGTTGGCACAGTATGCGGTGTCTAATGATCAGGTTTTTGCTTTACGTGGTAGCGGCGGTATGGCGAAAGCCGTAGCTTGCGCGTTGAAAGATGCTGGTTTTAAGCGTGGCTATATCGTGGCTAAAAATGAAAAGACGGGGCAGCAATTGGCCGAGTTATATGGCTATGAATGGCGCGCGGATATGCAAGGTGTCACCGCCGAGGTATTAATTAACGCGACGCCAATTGGTATGAGCGGCGGCGCTGACGCCGATAAACTTGCCTACAGCGAAGATGAAATCAACTCCGCAAACGTGGTTTTTGACGTGGTTGCACTGCCATCGGAAACGCCAATGATCCGCTACGCCAAGACACAGGGCAAAACCGTTATCAGCGGCGCAGAGGTGTTTGCGATTCAAGCGGTCGAACAGTTTGTGTTGTATACCGGGATTAGACCGGATCATGAGTTGTTTTTAGCTGCGGCGAAATATGCGAGGGAGAGTGCATAAAAAGGATGAGTAGGGGGGCTGAGTCTTGCAGTTGAGCCTTTATGTTAGAACTATGAAAGGTTTCGTACGCCTAAAGCATCGAATATCACATA
>NZ_KV824213.1:0-1132 GCF_001816025.1 Hafnia sp. HMSC23F03 | reverse complement strand
CATACAGCCCAGTCTGGGTGTTGAGTTTCATCTCACGTACCGGTACTTCGGATAAACCGCTTTCCGTTGGTGTGTGATAGCCTTTTGGGGATAAGTGCCTGATTCTCATATCCGACGAAGGTGGGGCTTGTTCAGCCGCATCCGCTGCTATCTTTAAGATGATGGTTGTGGGAATGTGCGAGAAAGTTGGTGAATGGTTGATATATGACAAACTTGAACTGGCTTGATACCACTTTGGCCGTCCTAAACAATAGAACGGCCTTCAGTAAAGGTTGTAGTCACACACTCTATGTCATACAAATAGACCAGAGCACTATGACAAACCTACCAGCGTAATTCTGACGTTGGTAAAAACACAACTGATTCAACCATATCTTTTACGTCATAGTTTACTTGCAAACTCATAGGAACTTGAAAGTCTTCGAGAGTGAACACATCACTCCAACCAAATTCGCGCTTCATAATAATTTCTGGTGGCGAGCTACGTTCTGGACTCCCAAATGTCTCATGCATCCATGACCGTGACATAGTTTGTTGCAAAGGAGAGGGCATTTCATTAGGAAATGTCCAGTGCTTAACATTATGATTTTGGATGGTTAGTATAACTGACCACAGCTTGCGATCATCACGCTTAAAGGTTAAATGCACTCCTTCCTTAGCCATATCCAAAGATATATCAGGATCTCCTGGATAGCCTGTTGGTTTTGTTTTGTATGGAATTAACCCCGCATCAAGAATTTCCTGATAGCTTTTACCAATACTTCTTATCAACGCTTCTACATTCACGGTCATTTGTATAGCCCCATGCTGTCATTAATTTTATGCATTTTCTCGCGCGCAACTTCGATCTGCTGATCTGTTGCACCATGCTCTTTCAATGCAGGCTTGATGGCATCAAGATTATGGTCCGCTGCTGCCCGTAAGTCTCGCGCATCTGACTCGATTTGCTCAGGATTGTTGCGCTTGCCAAAAGTTTCACTAACTTGATGATGAACCTCTTTAGGAATAACGATAGAAGCAACATCCTTGACCATTCTGTCTAATTGTTTGGCATCAAGTTTTGGATATTTCTTCCTCAAATAAGCTCTAACCGCCGCAGCCGAAGGCATATGGTCAGCCTCATATTTCCCCT
>NZ_KV824212.1:0-42424 GCF_001816025.1 Hafnia sp. HMSC23F03 | reverse complement strand
GCCGAGTACTCTATCCAGCTGAGCTATGGGTGCAAAATGGCGGTGAGGCGGGGATTCGAACCCCGGATGCAGCTTTTGACCGCATACTCCCTTAGCAGGGGAGCGCCTTCAGCCTCTCGGCCACCTCACCTTACGCATATCTTTCGATCCGTGCTGACTAACTTTGTTTAAGCTCATCGGCACTGCGTGGCGCACATATTACTTTCTGGGGTTTATAAGTCAAACATTTTTTCGAGACTCTGATTCGTTTGTGTAAAACACAGTCAAAAAGCACGATTTTAAGGCAAGCTGTTGATTTAATAATCACGAAATGGGGATATAAAACCACAAAACCCAGTCATGGTATCGGCAGAAAAAAGTAAACGTGAGCGGATCTGGCAGTGGCAAAACAGAAAGTGGGAGAAAAAATACGAAGAGAGACAGAATTTACTGCGAAGATAGTCGGGGTAGCGTTAGCGCCCCGCATAAACACGGGACGCTACACTAGGATTAGTAAGTCGTCTGTTGAGACTTTTCAGCCTGAATACGTTGGTAAATCTCTTCACGATGGACAGAAACCTCTTTCGGAGCATTAACCCCGATGCGAACCTGGTTTCCTTTAACACCTAATACAGTGACCGTTACCTCATCACCAATCATGAGGGTTTCACCCACTCGACGAGTCAAAATTAGCATTCTTTGCTCCTTGAAAGATTAATTAGAGTCGGGTCTCTCAGTTTCCCCGCCATTATCCATCATCTATTGTGAAAACGTAACCTATAACAAGTTCATAATGTGTAAGCAGATTAGGCTGAACCACACTGTATGTACAAGTTTAGTCCAAATGGTATACACCGTAGTAATTTTTATAACAAGCGTGTTAACTAAAAAACAAAAAACGCCATACCTGACAATAAGATATGGCGTTTGTTTATCAAGCGATCCTAAATTACAGCTTATCGGCAACCCAAGCTTCGACGCCAGCCAGAGCCTGAGGTAATGCTGCTGCGTCACTACCGCCAGCCATCGCCATATCAGGACGACCACCGCCCTTACCACCGACCTGCTGGGCAACCATACCGATCAGCTCGCCAGCTTTCACCTTATCGGTCAGATCTTTGGTCACGCCAGCAACCAAGCTCACCTTGCCTTCCGCAGTCGTCGCCAGAACCACTACGCCTGAGCCAAGCTGGTTCTTCAGATCATCAACCATGGTACGCAGCATTTTGGCTTCAACGTTGTCCAGTTGACTCACTAACAGCTTCACGCCCTTCACATCAACGGCTTTGCTAGAAAGTGAAGCACTCTCCTGTGCAGCCTGCTGATCTTTAAGCTGCTGTAGCTCTTTTTCCAACTGACGTGTTTTATCCATCACCGCGCGGATTTTTTCCGCGACGCTGTGAGCATCGCTCTTCACTAACGATGCCGCTTCACGTAGAGCATCGGCATCCTGATGCATAACCGCAATTGCGCCTTCACCGGTTACGGCTTCGATACGACGCACGCCAGCCGCAGTACCCGCTTCAGACGTGATACGGAACAAGCCGATATCGCCGGTCTGACGCGCATGAGTACCGCCACAAAGCTCAGTTGAGAAATCACCCATACTCAGCACGCGAACGCTTTCATCGTATTTCTCACCGAACAACGCCATTGCACCCTTCGCTTTCGCGTCTTCGAGATCCATGATGTTAGTTTCGATTGGCAAATTACGACGAACTTGCGCGTTGACGATATCTTCTACCTGACGAATTTGCTCAGGTTTCATCGCTTCAAAATGAGAGAAGTCGAAACGCAGGTTGCGATCGCTCACCAGAGAGCCTTTTTGCGAGACATGATCGCCCAGCACCTGACGCAGCGCAGCGTGCAGCAAATGAGTCGCAGAATGGTTCAAACGGATGCGACTGCGACGAGCTTCGTCGATAGTGGCCTCAACGCTATCTCCCACCTTCACAGAGCCCTGTGCAACTTTGCCCTGATGACCAATTGCTTGACCATATTTTTGGGTGTCGGTCACAACAAAACTTACGCCCTGTGCGGTCAATTCGCCTTTATCGCCAACCTGACCGCCTGATTCTGCATAGAACGGCGTTTCGTTCAGAACAACTACGCCTTCTTCGCCCGCATTCAGAACGTCAACGGCCTGACCATCTCGGAACAGCGCGGTAACGCTGGAACGCTGCTGGTTATGGTCGTAGCCAGAGAACTTAGAGGCACCATCGACGCGGATCATGCTGTTATAGTCAGCGCCAAAACCGCTAGACTCACGCGCACGACGACGCTGCTCTTCCATTGCACGCTCAAAGCCGATTTCATCCACTTTCAGATTACGCTCACGGCATACGTCAGCGGTCAAATCCAGAGGGAAACCATAGGTGTCATACAGACGGAAAGCCGTTTCTCCATCCAGCATATCGCCGCTCAGTTTGGACAGTTCATCGTCCAACAGCGCCAAACCACGCTCCAGAGTACGAGCAAACTGCTCTTCCTCAGTTTTCAGAACCTGTTCAACCATTGACTGCTGGCGCTTCAATTCATCGGCGGCTGGGCCCATCACTTCGATTAACGGTGCAACCAGCTTGTAGAAGAAGGTCTCTTTTGCGCCCACCATATTACCGTGGCGCACAGCGCGACGGATGATACGACGTAGCACATAACCACGACCTTCGTTAGATGGCAGTACGCCGTCAGAAACCAAGAACGCACAGGAGCGAATATGGTCGGCAATGACGCGCAACGATTTGCTAGACAGATCGGTAGCACCGGTCACTTTTGCCGTAGCGGCAATCAGCGTGCGGAACAAGTCGATATCATAGTTAGAATTAACGTGTTGCAGCACAGCAGCAATACGCTCCAATCCCATGCCGGTATCAACTGACGGCTTAGGCAGTGGCAACATTGTGCCATCTGACTGGCGATTGAACTGCATGAAGACGATGTTCCAGATCTCAATGTAGCGATCGCCATCTTCTTCAGCGCTTCCTGGAGGTCCACCCCAGATATGGTCACCGTGATCGTAGAAAATCTCGGTGCATGGACCACAAGGACCGGTATCCCCCATTTGCCAGAAGTTATCTGAAGCAAACGGTGCACCTTTGTTATCGCCGATACGAATAATACGCTCACGTGGAACACCCACTTCGTCAGCCCAGATATTGAAGGCTTCGTCGTCGGTTTCGTAAACGGTCACCCACAGCTTTTCTTTCGGCAAATTGAACCAGTTTTCACCGGTCAGCAATTCCCATGCAAACTGAATTGCATCATGCTTGAAATAGTCGCCGAAGCTGAAGTTACCCAGCATTTCGAAGAAAGTATGGTGACGCGCGGTATACCCGACGTTTTCCAAATCGTTATGTTTACCACCCGCACGAACACAACGTTGAGACGTTGTCGCGCGGCTGTAGCTGCGTTTATCGATGCCGAGGAATACATCCTTGAATTGATTCATACCTGCGTTAGTGAACAACAACGTTGGATCGTTGTTCGGAACCAGAGAGCTACTCTCTACTATCTGGTGCCCTTTACTATGGTAGAAATCGAGAAACGCTTGACGGATCTCAGCGGTA
Organism: Hafnia sp. HMSC23F03; assembly: GCF_001816025.1. Classification (NCBI taxonomy): domain Bacteria; kingdom Pseudomonadati; phylum Pseudomonadota; class Gammaproteobacteria; order Enterobacterales; family Hafniaceae; genus Hafnia; species Hafnia sp. HMSC23F03. Next base: position 38,879 of record NZ_KV824212.1, on the reverse strand, counting down.
CTCTTGCTCATAATTGTCCCGGAGTCAGGCTAAAAGAACTGTAGTGAACAGACCCTCTCGCAATTGACTGCAAGTCGGTCGCACACAAACATAAAGTGGGAATAAGATAAATTTTCTTCACTGCGAAGTAAAATCCCGCGTGCATTCAATCCGACAAATTGGAGAAAACAGCGTAAATTTCTTCCTGAAAGAAGCCTCGGTACAATAAAAATCGCTGCACCTTTGCTTTTTCTTTCCATTCTTCGGGGAGAGTTTGACCAAACTTACGATGCGCAGTTTGTTTCGCCAATGCACACCAATCGATATCTGACGACGCAAAAGCATCATGGATAAGATCGCGAGCAATGCCTTTCATTCCTAATTCTTGCTGAATTCTTTGTACGCCGTACCCTTTTTGGCTACGCATCACGAGATAACGTTCAGCAAAACGGCGATCGTCCAGCCAATGATGTTCGTGGCAATAGGCGATAGCTTGTTCAACGTCTTCTTCAGAAACGTCTTGCGCCGCAAGTTTGCGGCGCAATTCAGTTTCGCTATGGTCACGTTGAGCAAGTAACCGCATCGCCCGATTCAGTGTTTCAGTCACTAATTCGTTCCTCGAGGCGGTTCTTTATGCCGTTGAGTACGGCATATTTTCTCAAACAACACGTGATTATGCGTCGTCTTCCAGCAGCTCTTCGTCAGCAGAAGGCTTGTGGTTAGCATTCTCTGCCGCTGCATGGCTCAACAACAGTTCACGCAGTTTAGTATCTAACTCGGCACGAATTGCAGGGTTTTCCTGCAGGTACTTCATGGAGTTTGATTTACCCTGACCAATCTTGTCACCGTTGTAGGCATACCAAGCACCGGATTTATCTACCAGCTTGTGTTTAACACCTAGATCGATCAGCTCGCTTTCTTTAGAGATACCAGCACCGTAAAGGATCTGGAACTCAGCCTGACGGAATGGAGGTGCTACCTTGTTTTTTACCACTTTCACACGGGTTTCATTACCCACAACTTCATCGCCGTCTTTAATCGCGCCGATACGACGGATATCCAAACGAACAGAAGAGTAAAACTTCAGAGCATTACCACCGGTAGTCGTTTCTGGGTTACCGAACATCACACCGATCTTCATACGGATCTGGTTGATGAAAATCACCAAGCAGTTTGCATTTTTGATGTTAGCGGTCAGTTTACGCAGCGCTTGAGACATCAAACGCGCCTGCAAACCCACATGGGAGTCGCCCATCTCGCCTTCGATTTCTGCTTTAGGCGTCAGCGCCGCTACGGAGTCAACGACGATGACATCAACCGCGCCGGAACGAACCAGAGCGTCACAGATTTCTAACGCTTGCTCACCGGTATCTGGCTGAGAGATTAGAAGATCGTCTACTTGAACCCCTAATTTACCTGCGTAGATTGGGTCTAACGCATGCTCGGCATCGATAAACGCACAGGTTTTACCGGCGGCCTGAGCGCTGGCGATCACAGACAGAGTCAGCGTCGTTTTACCGGAGGATTCTGGGCCAAAGATTTCAACCACACGCCCCATCGGCAAACCGCCAATGCCCAGAGCAACGTCCAGACTCAGAGAACCTGTAGATACAGAATCAATATCCAACGTCTGGGTATCACCAAGACGCATAATAGAACCTTTACCAAACTGCTTTTCAATCTGGCCTAACGCAGCGGCTAGAGCCCTTTGTTTGTTCTCGTCCATCTGTTACTCCATGCATAGCGAACCTGAAATTGGTGTTGATTATACTGTATAGTCATACAGTATCAAGTGTGATTAAAGAAATTTTTCAATTAACACACGAAGAGCAAACTCTGCCGCCAGCTGACGCACCTGTAAACGTCCACCGGGGAAATATTGGCGAATAGCGTAAGCACGCCCGTCTTTCGCCGCAAAACCGAACCAAACGGTTCCCACAGGCTTAGCCGCCGAACCACCGTCTGGCCCCGCAATTCCGCTGACAGAAATAGCAAAGTCGGCATGAGCCACTTTCAATGCCCCCTGCGCCATCTCATTCACCACGGCTTCACTGACCGCACCATAAAGCTGTAATGATTCATGAGTGACGCCCAGCATCTCGTGCTTAGCCTCATTGCTGTAGGTGACGTAACCGCGCTCAAAATAGGAAGAACTGCCGCTGATATCCGTAATCGCTTTAGCGATTAATCCGCCGGTACAAGACTCGGCGCAGGTCAACGTAGCACCGATTCCCTTTAGGCGCTCCCCCAGCGTCACGCTCAATTCAAGTAACACATCGTCCGTCATGTATTATTCCTTTGTACGGTGAGAATCGGTTTTTGATATTAGCACTTTCCTTCGAAAAATGTGCTCAGATGTGCGGTGGGAAAAACTGAAAATGCGTAGGGGATTCCATAGTTAGCGTGATAAGACACAGGATCGATCTGATACAGCAACGCCTCTGCGATGATATTGCTTTCTGCAACAAAATGGCGTTTAAGAATAATGCCGCCTACCTGCGGCCTTACCTCAGCCACTCGCCTCATTGGATAAATTAAGAAGTAATGTGAAAGTTATTATAATTTAATCATGATAAACAATGCAGGTAATAGATCTTAATATTGAGATATCAGACACTCTTGAAAAACATCCGGCGTGTTATTTACAGTCAATATAAAAATGGAGAGTCCCTTCGATAAATAAACATAGACTTACAATCGAAGGGATGAATAAGTATCGTCAAAAATTAGCTTAAATGACTAGCCTTGCATTTTAGAGGAATATTTTCTTATGTAGCTTAACGGTGTAGTGCCGTAGTATTTTTTGAACACAGAAATAAAATAAGATGTACTGCTATAACCACACAGTGCCGATACCTGAGTGATACTCTGATGATAAATAGTCAATTGTTCAGCAGCAAAACGCATCCGGCAGTCGGTAATAATTTGGGTATAGCTTGTATTTTCCTCACGCAAACGTTTTTTTAAAACGCTAGCGCTCATACATAAAGAACTAGCAATCGAACCAAGCGACCATTCTTTAGAGATATTGCTCTGAATCATGGTATACACCTGCGTTCTCACCTCATTTTGGCTCACTTTAATCAGGAAAGGCAGGAAGCGACGATGAGCGAGAAAAACGGAGAGTACAGTGAAGATCAGCGAGTTTTTACGTACTCGGCTAATATCATCTAAGTCTTCTTGCTGGGACAGACGCGCCGCTTCTGCAAAAATCTTAGGCGCACGGCATGGCTCAACGAAATAATCAGGTGAGCGCCTAGCCTCATGGCAAACTTTACTAATATCTCTTTTCAGGAAGGTGAGATAATTATTTATCGTCTCTCGACCAATGTATGTCACACATTGGTTATCAAAGTGATTAATTTCGATCGGATTATTTTCACAAGGAAGTAAAATAAGACTATTTGCCTTAACGTCAGTGATCTTTTCGTTATTAATACAGATTTCGGTATTTTGTGTTGTCAGCACAACTGCGCAGCATTCTTGGCAGCGTAATTTCATAAATAAGCTCCATTAAATGGATATTGTTTATGCTGATAATAAACAGACATATAAACTCAAATCGTTTTACTATCAATTGCGATGCTAGTAATGGTTGTCATTTTGGGGGCGCTATTATTTATATTTAAATAGCTAAAATCAACACCTCACCGCCGAGCAAAGAAAAATCCTAATCGTTATTTAAAATAATGATAATAGAAATAAGTCTATTATTAAGAAGTACAAACAAAGAAAGACGTCTCTCCCAATAGGGAGAGACGATAAAAGGTCAGTTCTGGAATACGCTGCCTTGACGTGCAGCCTCACCTAGCTGCCACACAGCCATTGCATAATGGGTGCTGTGGTTATAACGAGTGATCGTATAGAAATTCGGTAAACCGTACCAATATTGGTAGCCCGTCCCCATATCAAGCCGCAACAGACTAGCCTGCTGATAGCCATCTAATGAGCTCTGTGGACTCAGCCCCGCTTCCGCCAAGGCAGAAATCGTATAGTTGGTTTTGAAACCGTTCTCTAACGATGGAGCTTGTCCGTTTGCCGGGACGGCAACTTTTTTACCCGACTGCCAGCCATGCGCTTTGAAGTAATTTGCGACGCTGCCAATAGCGTCTTCCGGATCCCACAGATTAATGTGTCCGTCACCGTTGAAATCGACCGCATAGCTTTTAAAGGATGACGGCATAAACTGCCCGTATCCCATAGCGCCCGCAAACGATCCTTTTAGGCTGAGAGGATCATCGCCTTCTTCTCGTGCCATTAATAAGAAGGTTTCCAGCTCACCAGAGAAGTATTCAGCACGGCGTGGATAGGCAAACGACAGTGTCGCCAAGGCGTCAATAATACGGGTTTTTCCCATAACGCGGCCCCAGCGAGTTTCGACGCCAATGATACCCACAATGATTTCTGGTGGTACGCCATAAACTTGTTGTGCACGCTGTAACGCATTTTGGTATTGATTCCAGAATACTACGCCATTTTGCACGTTATCAGGCGTGATGAATTTACCGCGATAACGCAGCCACGCGCCGTTTGGCCCCGAAGGTGGGCGTGTGGTCGGTGCCTGACGATCCATGAGATTCAATACATAATCCAGACGCTTGGTCTGAGCCAATACGTCATGCAATTGCTGACGATCAAAACCATGCTCGCTGACCATTTTGTCGACGAAACGATTCATTGCTGGATCGTAGGCAAAATCACCCAGCTGTACTTGGCCTGAATGAGAAGGCTCAAGCAAAAAGCCGCCCTTCGCAACCGGAGGAGTAGTTTCAGTCACGTCGTTAGACGGTTTCGGTTTGCTACTACAAGCAGATAGCAAAACAACAATAGGCAGCAGCGCGGTTAAATAACGCATCGAATATCCATAGCAATGCAAGAAAAAGTGATCAATATGTTAGCGCGTTGTCTGGAGGGTGCAAACTGGAATCTCAGGTGTCTCAATATTAAACGTCCCCGTCTTTTCGCCGTATACGTGTATAGCGCGGCATATATACATGCAGTATTTGCGAAGCACTTCCAGATATTAGCTATGTCAGTTTGCTAGTCGCTACGTTAGTATAGCGGCATAAAAACCCGTTCCAAACACAGCAGTTAACCGAACGGTTTCGTGGTGCTTAATCAGAACCCAAAAAACCACGACTATCTTTGAATTCAACATATTAGATATAGAAATTCTATGAGCGACATGAAAAACCTAGACTCACATACCCCCATGATGCAGCAATATCTTAAGCTGAAAGCTCAGCATCCAGATATCCTGTTATTTTACCGCATGGGCGACTTCTACGAGCTCTTTTACGATGATGCCAAACGTGCATCCCAGCTCATGGATATCTCTCTCACCAAACGTGGTGCTTCCGCCGGTGAGCCCATTCCGATGGCGGGTATTCCACATCACGCAGTGGAGAACTATCTCGCTAAGCTGGTGCAGCTTGGCGAATCTGTCGCGATCTGTGAACAGATTGGCGATCCAGCCACTACCAAGGGTCCCGTAGAGCGTAAGGTTGTCCGCATCGTCACACCAGGCACCATCAGTGATGAAGCGTTACTCAAAGAACGTCAAGACAACCTACTGGCTGCCATTTGGCAGGACGCTCGTGGCTTTGGGTTTGCGACGCTCGATATCAGCTCTGGGCGTTTTCGCGTTGCGGAACCCGCCGATCTTGAAACAATGGCGGCCGAACTGCAACGAACTAACCCTGCTGAGCTGCTGTACCCGGAAGATTTCGCCTCCATGGCGCTCATTGAAAATCGTCGTGGTTTGCGCCGTCGGCCATTATGGGAGTTTGAACTCGATACCGCTCGCCAGCAGCTTAACCTGCAATTCGGTACCCGCGACCTTAACGGCTTTGGCGTAGAACAAGCGACTCAGGCGCTGCGTGCCGCCGGTTGTCTGCTGCAATATGTCAAAGACACGCAGCGTACGACGCTACCCCATATCCGCGGGATTACTATCGAGCGCCAGCAGGACGGTATCATCATGGATGCCGCCACACGTCGTAATTTAGAGCTCACACAGAATCTGTCCGGCGGGGTAGAAAACACGCTAGCCGCCATTCTGGACTGCACCGTAACACCGATGGGCAGCCGTATGCTAAAACGCTGGGTACATATGCCCAGTCGCGACCACAAAGCGCTGAATAATCGCCAGCAGGCAATTGAAGCACTTCAGCCATTAGTGGATGATCTACAACCGCTTCTTCGGCAGGTCGGCGATCTTGAGCGTATTCTCGCACGCTTGGCTCTACGAACCGCCCGCCCACGCGATCTTGCACGCATGCGTTACGCGTTCCAGCAGCTGCCTGAAATTCAGGCGCTTATCGGCGGCCATGCTACACCGCATATCGCAAAACTGGCCGAACATGCTGGTCAGTTTGAAGAACTACGCGAACTATTAGAGCGAGCCGTGGTTGAAACACCTCCGGTACTGGTGCGTGACGGTGGCGTTATTGCGCCAGGCTATAATGATGAACTAGACGAGTGGCGCGCTCTCGCCGACGGCGCTACCGACTATCTGGATCGACTTGAAATTCGCGAGCGCGAGAAGCTGGGATTAGACACGCTGAAAGTTGGCTTCAACGGCGTGCATGGTTATTACATTCAGGTCAGTCGCGGCCAGAGCCATTTAGTGCCTATTCACTACGTGCGCCGTCAAACGCTAAAAAATGCCGAGCGCTATATTATTCCCGAGCTAAAAGAGTATGAAGATAAAGTTCTGACCTCTAAAGGCAAAGCGCTGGCGTTAGAAAAACGTTTGTATGAAGAACTGTTCGATTTGCTGTTGCCGCATCTGGCTGACCTACAACAGAGTGCCACTGCGCTGGCGGAGCTGGATGTGCTGAGCAACTTGGCTGAGCGTGCAGACACACTCAACTATGTACGCCCAGAGCTGAGCGATAAAGCGGGAATCAAAATCGTGGGTGGCCGCCATCCGGTCGTTGAACAGGTGCTGAAAGAGCCTTTCATCGCAAACCCGCTGTCGCTCTCCCCACAGCGTCGCATGTTGGTCATCACCGGTCCGAACATGGGCGGTAAAAGCACCTATATGCGCCAAGCTGCGTTAATCGTGCTAATGGCGCATATTGGTAGCTTTGTCCCTGCCGAAAAAGCGGTTATAGGCCCCGTCGATCGCATCTTCACCCGCGTTGGTGCGGCGGATGACTTGGCTTCAGGCCGCTCTACATTCATGGTTGAAATGACCGAAACAGCCAATATTCTGCACAACGCTACCGAAAATAGTCTGGTGCTAATGGATGAGATTGGTCGTGGTACATCGACCTATGATGGATTATCGCTCGCGTGGGCCTGCGCTGAAAATCTGGCTAGCCGCATCAAAGCCATGACGCTATTTGCCACCCATTATTTCGAATTAACTACGCTGCCAGAAAAACTTGAAGGCGTATACAACGTGCATCTGGATGCATTAGAGCACGGTGATACCATCGCCTTTATGCACAGCGTACAAGATGGCGCAGCCAGCAAAAGTTACGGCTTAGCCGTTGCCGCACTGGCCGGTGTGCCGCGCGACGTGATTAAACGAGCACGCCAAAAGCTCAAAGAGTTAGAAACACTGTCGGCGCAAACCGGCAATAGCCAAATTGATGGTTCGCAGCTTCAACTATTGGCAGAGCCAGAATCTTCACCAGCCGTAGATGCATTAGAAGCGCTCGACCCTGATGCGCTGACACCTCGTCAGGCATTAGACTGGCTATATCGTTTGAAAGGGATGATGTAATCATTCGCCCTTAAATGTAAAAAAGGTGAAGCCGCTAAGCTTCACCTTTTTATTTTACGCGGTTTCGAAAACCTGACTCATTCAAAGAACAATGATGAAAACCTTTATTCCCTGAACAGCGCCTCAATGCTAAGACCTTGACCTTGCAGTATTTCGCGTAGGCGGCGTAAGCCTTCAACCTGAATTTGACGCACGCGCTCACGGGTTAACCCTATTTCACGCCCAACGTCTTCCAGCGTAGCGGCTTCATAACCCAGCAGACCAAAACGACGCGCTAATACTTCGCGCTGCTTGGCGTTAAGCTCAAATAACCACTTAACAATACTCTGCTTCATGTCATCGCTTTGCGTGGTGTCTTCCGGGCCGCTTTCATTCTCATCGGTGAGAATGTCCAGCAAGGCTTTTTCCGAATCACCTCCCAGCGGGGTATCCACTGAAGTGATTCGTTCATTCAAACGTAGCATACGGCTAACGTCTGTGACCGGACGATCCAGCTGTTCAGCAATCTCTTCCGCGCTCGGTTCATGATCCAGTTTGTGTGAAAGTTCACGTGCGGTACGCAGATAAACGTTCAACTCTTTGACAATATGAATCGGCAAACGAATGGTTCGCGTCTGATTCATGATAGCCCGCTCAATAGTTTGGCGGATCCACCATGTGGCGTAGGTTGAAAAACGGAAGCCGCGTTCAGGATCGAACTTTTCAACCGCCCGAATTAAACCTAAATTGCCTTCTTCAATCAGATCTAATAATGCAAGACCACGATTGCTGTAACGACGGGCGATTTTCACCACCAGACGCAGGTTACTTTCGATCATTCTACGACGAGACGCGTCGTCACCACGCAGCGCCCGTCGTGCAAAAAAGACTTCTTCTTCTGCAGTTAGCAGCGGAGAATAACCGATTTCACCCAGATAAAGCTGAGTAGCATCAAGAACACGTTGCGAAACGGCCTGTGCCATCAATTCATCGGATGAGTCAACCTCGGTGGGTTCTTCAACGAGTACCTTCTCGTCAAACGCTTCTTCCCCGTTCTCATCGAAGTCTACTTCTTCATTTAACTCGTTAACTTTCAGCGTATTCTGGCTCATAGCTGTACCCTACCCGTGATATTGCGGGCAGAATACGGCGATTCTGCCCCGACTATCGCTGCGGCAAGTAGCGCAGCGGGTTTACGGATTTCCCCTTGTAACGAATTTCAAAGTGCAATCTTACTGAGCTGGTTCCGGTGCTCCCCATGGTTGCAATTTTTTGACCCGCCTTAACCTCTTGTTGTTCCCGGACCAGCATCGTGTCGTTATGGGCGTAGGCGCTCAGGTAGTCATCATTGTGTTTAATGATGATCAGATTTCCGTAACCACGCAGGGCGTTGCCGGCGTATACCACACGGCCATCAGCCGTGGCGACCACCGACTGGCCGCGTGAACCCGCGATATCAACCCCCTTGTTTCCACCTTCGGCAGAAGAGAAGTTGTCGATAATTTTACCGTCAGTAGGCCAGCGCCAGGTTCCAACTGGAGCACTACTGCTTACGCTACTGGCTGACGAGTTCGGAACTGTTGCTGCGGCAGTCGTCGTTGCCGTCGCTGTCGATGCCGGCAACATTTTGCCAACATTCTGTTTACCCGAATTATCAGAATACGCTGTGGTTGATTGAGAATCAACACCTGTGCTCTTAATTTGACCACTTGACGGCTGAGTTGGCACGCCACTCGTTCCGTCGTTAGCTGCAAGCATTCCGCCACTATTGCTATTGGCATCTAATTTAATAGTTTGGCCAACATTGAGGCTGTACGGGGCTGGAATGTTGTTTTTCTCTGCAAGATCGCGGAAATCGTTCCCCGAAATCCACGCGATATAAAATAATGTATCACCACGTTTTACGGTATAAGTGCCGCCGTTATAGCTTCCCTTCGGAATATTCTGATAACTGCGATTGTATATGATACGACCACCGTCGCCTGTTTGTGCCCCGCCATTATTATTTCCGGCGTTCGACAGCATGCGGTCATTACCACCTCCATTTACGGAGCTTATTGGTGCAGAGCTATTGTCTGACGTACAACCCGCTAACCACAAAGTTATCAAAGTACACGCCGCGACTTGGCGCCACTTTATCATCGTGCTTCCCATGCTTATGCTTCCCCCACGACAGCAAAATCAGCGATATCCAACATATTCAGTCTCTTATACGTCTACATTACGAGGAGCAACCGCCACAAGTAATAAGAGCATCACGTGCTCTGAACCGACTAACCCAACCATAGGGTTAGCGAAAAACATCAAATAAGATAAAAATCAGGTAAGACTCCTCTATAGAGTCTCGCCTGCTGCATTTAGTTTCCAGCCATATACGACAAGAAGTAATGAATTGGACACTAAAAGCAGAGTGCGGGTCAAATACGAATCAGTAAGAATAATCCTTTTACAGAATTATACCCTTCATACTTAAAGCTATATCGTCGCTGGTTACGCTCACTATTCGCCCTATCTCTCGGGGCTATCTCTATTTAAAGGACATTCCCTGAAGAGCCAGCACGAGCGTTATTCAAAGGTCAGAACCTTCAGTCACACAACGCCAATCATTTTGGATATAGCTTAGCAGTTAGCTGAAAAATCAGGCTAATTCTCCCTGAACTAAAGGAACAAATCTTACCGGTTCGATAGACTCCACCAAGAAATCATTACCACGACGCTGCACACAGCGCAGATGCTGGGTTTTATCAAACTCGCCGACGGGCAGAACTAAACGCCCACCGTCAGCCAACTGCGCTAACAATGCTTCTGGAATTTCAGGCGGTGCCGCGGTCACAATAATCGCATCAAACGGCCCACGCGACGCCCAACCCTGCCAGCCGTCACCGTGACGCGTTGAAACATTGTGTAAATCCAACTGTTTGAGGCGTCTTTTCGCCTGCCATTGCAGGCTTTTAATCCGCTCAACCGAGAAAACATGTTGAACAAGGTGTGCTAACACCGCGGTTTGATACCCCGACCCGGTGCCAATCTCTAGCACTTTAGCCTCTGGCCCCACACGTAATAGCTCGGTCATTCGCGCCACCATATAAGGCTGCGAAATAGTCTGCCCCAAACCTATAGGTAAGGCCGTATTATCGTAGGCCTTGTGAGACATGGCCTCATCAATGAATTTTTCACGCGGTACTTCGGCTAACGCCTTTAGCACTCGCTCATCACCGATCCCTTGCTGCATCAACTGCTGCAATAAGGTCAGCACACGTCTATCTACCATTCCTCACCGACCTTAGTCTGTTCAAGCCACGAAGAAAGCAAATCCTGCGCGTGATATGCCGTTAAATCCACCTGCAAAGGTGTTATCGAGACATAGCCTTGCTCCACGGCGGCAAAATCAGTATCTGGCCCAGCATCCTGTTTTTCCCCCGGAGGCCCAATCCAGTACAGATCCCGCCCGCGTGGATCCTGCTGATGAATCACCTTATCAGCAGGGTGTCGACTACCACAACGCGTCACTTTAATGCCTTTAACCTGTTCCAGTGGTAAATCTGGAACGTTAACATTCAAAATTCGTCCCGTACGCAACGGGTATTGTGCCAATGCTTTCAGCAAGCGGCACGTCACCTGTGCAGCAGTATCATAGTGCTGGAAACCATCAAGTGAAACCGCCAGCGCAGGAAAACCTAAGTGACGACCTTCCATTGCCGCCGCGACGGTACCGGAGTAAATCACATCGTCGCCCAAATTGGGTCCCGCATTAATGCCAGAAACGACAATCTCGGGGTGCGGCCGCATCAGTGCATTAACACCAAGGTAAACACAGTCGGTTGGCGTACCGTCAATCACGCTGATATCCCCATTCGCCAGCGTCTCAATACGCAATGGCGATTCAAGCGTCAGCGCGTTTGATGAGGCGCTGCGATTACGATTGGGCGCCACAACCTGTACCTGAGCAAACTCACGTAGCGCTGCAGCCAACGTTTGAATGCCCGGAGCCATTACGCCGTCATCGTTACTCAGCAAGATCCGCATTTGGGTTTTCCTGATTGAATAACTCACGCACAATACTGGTCGCAAAACTGCCTGCTGGAAGTGCGAACTCAACTTCTACCGTCGCATCGTCCCACCAAGACCAGCTCATCTCCTGTGGTTTCACCAGCATTGCCCGGCGCGCAGATTCCACTCGTTCACGCTTAACCAATGCCAGTAAATCGGCATAGTCAGCAATGGCTTGCTGCTCAAATTCGGCGGCTAAATCGCGCGTACCGAGATCGTTATCTCCCGGCAACGCTGCCGTAATCTGTAGCTCACCGCCGTCAGTTCGCTGCTGTAGGCTTTCTAACTCTTCGGCATTGGCGACAAACCAACTGCCGCGACCGGTTAGCTGCATGGCATCACCCAGCATCACCTGACGCTGCAAGCCCTGCGCCAAACGCATATTCGTTATTTGATTGAACATAGCGCTACGTGCAGCAGAAAGATAGAAACTGCGTTTGGCTCGCTCTCTGACCTGAATTTCGCCACGCGACCACTTGGCCGCCTGAATCAGGTTATTTCCGCCACGGCCAAAACGTTGAGCACCGAAATAGTTTGGCGCGCCTTCTGTCGCAATCGCCTGTAAGCGCTGCTCAACGTCGTCACGGTCAGTGATATGGCGTAGTACCAAGCGGAAAGTGTTGCCTTTCAACGTACCAATTCGCAGTTTACGCAAATGGCGCGCGCTGCGAACCACTTGGCAACCTTCCAAAATAAACTGGCTGAGATCGGGTGACTCTTTCCCTGGCAGATGCAGACAAAACCACTGTTCGGTTACCGCATGACGGTCTTTTAATCCCGCGTAGCTGACCGAACGTTGGGGAATTTTTGCGAAACGTGCGAGGTTATCGGCAACGAACTGTGTATTGCAGCCTTCCTTGCGAATACGCACTAGGAGATGTTCGCCTTCGCCATCCGGTTCAAACCCCAAATCTTCAGAGACGAAGAAATCCTCAGGGAAAGCCTTAAGAACACCGGTGCCCTGAGGACGCCCATGCAGATAATGGAGTGCATCAAAATCCACGCGTTACTCCTTAATCAACAATGCAACCGCTTCGCAGGCAATACCTTCGCCACGACCGGTGAAGCCTAATTTCTCTGTTGTCGTCGCTTTGACGTTAACATCATCCATATGACACTCGAGATCTTCGGCTAAGTTAACGCGCATTTGAGGAATATGCGGAGCCATCTTCGGTGCCTGAGCGATAATAGTGATATCGAGGTTACCTAAGCGGTATCCCTTGGCGCGGATGAGACGATAAGCTTCGCGTAGCAACGCACGACTGTCAGCACCTTTAAACGCGGGATCGGTATCGGGGAACAGTTTGCCAATATCGCCCAGCGCAGCGGCTCCTAACAACGCATCGGTTGCGGCATGGAGCGCCACGTCACCGTCTGAATGCGCAAGCAAACCAAACTCGTAAGGAATACGCACGCCGCCAATGATCAGAGGGCCTTCGCCACCAAATTTATGAACATCAAAACCGTGGCCAATTCTCATCAAGCATTCTCCTTTGGAGGCTGTGTTAAAACGAAAAAGAGTAAAACAAAGAGGTACATATCAACGCAGAAAAGACTACGTGCGCTGCGACAGATAAAACTGAGCTAACGCAAAATCTTCAGGCCTTGTGACCTTGATATTATCAGAACGGCCAGACACCAACAGGGGATGATAGCCGCAATACTCCAACGCTGATGCCTCATCCGTCACGTTAGCGCCTTCATTAAGCGCACGTTCCAGACACATCATCAGCAACTCACGAGGAAAGAACTGGGGAGTCAACGCATGCCATAGCGCTTCGCGATCGACCGTATGCGCAATACTGTTGATCCCCGCTTCCGCTCGTTTCATGGTATCGCGAACGGGGGCTGCGAGGATCCCACCAACTTTAGATGTGTGGCGCAGGGCCAGCAAATTGCTGAGATCGTCTTGATGCAAACAGGGGCGGGCGGCGTCATGCACTAACACCCAATGCGCATCTGTCGCCGCTTTTAGACCAGCAAAAACCGAATCTGCACGCTGCGCACCGCCGTATACCACCTGCACACGCGGATCTTTTGCCAGCGGTAAATTGTAGAAATAGCCGTCATCAGGACTTATGGATACAACCACCCGCTCAACATCGGCATGACGTAATAACGCCGCCACCGAATGTTCGAGGATCGTTTTACTATCGATAGACAAATATTGCTTTGGGCAGGTCGAGCGCATCCGGCTGCCAACACCCGCGGCTGGCACAACGGCGACGACAGGAAAGAGTGGTGATTCGTCAGGAGCACTCATACATTTTGGCTTGTAGTTATTAATATTAGGATTCGAACTGTTTAAGCCAGTGTCATGAAACGCATATGCATTAAATCAGGCTCAACGTTATCGCTGACAGGCACCATTGGCAGATACTACTGACGGGGGCTAATTTCGTGCTGTAGACGATGAGGACGAAGGCATTGGCGAAGACTGAGTCGTACCACCATTGCGTTTCGACTGATCAGGCACCAGACGATAGAATGTTTCGCCAGGTTTTATCATACCAAGTTCGTTACGTGCGCGTTCCTCAATGGCTTCTTGCCCACCATTTAGATCATCAATTTCAGCAAATAGCTGATCGTTGCGAGATTTCAGCTTGCCATTATTAGCTTGCTGAGCCGCAACATCTTCTTTTACGCGCACATAATCATGGATACCGTTTTTGCCAATCCACAATGAATATTGCAACCAGCCTAACAGTATCAATAATAATAGCGTTAATTTACCCATTCACGCCCCCTGAAAAACCGCACAATCATCCCACAACTTTTAGCGAGACTCCACACTAGAGGGAAAATTACTGCGTAATACAGGTTTCTCTTTAGTAAATGCGGATAACAAGACCTCTTTATTGTGAATAGTTTAGGATTAATCATTATCAAGAGATGGAAAACAAAACAAAAAAATTACAAACCACCACGAATTAAGCCGCCAAGCCCACGGCGCTCCATAAAGGCGGCGGTGAGATGACGAACTTCCGTCGACATTTGGCTTTCCAATACACGCTGAGCTAGGAAGCTTGCATCTTCGAGCTCAATAGTTCGCAGCAGGTATTTAATACGTGGAACGCTATGGCCGTTCATGCTGAGATTGCGATATCCCATCCCCACCAGCAATAGCGCTCCCATCGGATCTCCCGCCATTTCCCCACATACGCTAATCGGTAGATTCAAGCGATCACACTCCTGAACCACCTGCTGCAATACGCGCAACATTGCGGGATGTAAGCTGTCATAGAGTGAAGCGACGCGGGTGTTATTCCGATCGACCGCTAACAGGTACTGCGTTAAATCGTTCGTCCCAACGGAAATGAAATCCACGCGCTCAGCCAAAAATGGCAGTAGAAAAATCAGCGACGGCACTTCCAGCATTACGCCAATGCGCGGCTTGGGCAGTGCATAGCCAATCATCTCTTCAACTTCCCGCCCTGCGCGTTCAATCAGTCGTTTCGCCTCATCCACTTCGCTCAGGCTGGTCACCATCGGCAGAAGAATATTTAAGTTGCCGCTTGCCGCATTGGCTCGCAACATGGCTCGAACCTGAACCAAGAAGATCTCAGGTTGATCGAGCGTGATCCGAATACCACGCCAGCCAAGACTTGGGTTCTCTTCGCTAATCGGCATATAAGGTAATTGCTTATCGGCACCAATATCCAACGTTCGCAGCGTGACTGGCTTATTTGGATTGATCTGCAGCATTCCCTGATACTGAGCCACCTGCTCTTCTTCAGAAGGGAAACCGCTTTGCAACATAAACGGAATTTCAGTGCGGTACAGCCCAACGCCATCCACTCGGCTATCTTGCCGCTGTTCATGCTCGGCGCTGAGGCCCGCATTAAGCATCACCTGTACACGTTCACCACTTTTCAATTGGGCTGGTTTTTCGGCGTCGTCTTCCGCCATCTTGCTTAGCACAATCTCTTCATTCACCAAGCGCTGATATTCATGTACCAACACAGGATCGGGAGCGACTAACACTTCGCCGCGGTAACCATCGACAATCAGCTGACGCTCATGCAGCAACGTCGGCTGAATATCGGCCCCCATTACCGTAGGTACGCCCATCGCGCGCACTAAAATTGCCGCATGCGAGTTGGCCGCACCGTCACGCACTACGACGCCCAGCATACGTTCTTGAGGAACCTCGGCCAAAATAGTGGCCGTGAGTTCATCAGCAACCAAGATGAAGCGCTCAGGCCATTGGTTGATGCCCGTAGCATTATCATCGAGATGGAAGAGCAGACGTTGCCCCAGCGCACGCAGATCGCTCGCTCGCTCGCGCATATAAGGATCTTGTAGATTGGCGAACTGTTCAGCAAAACGCTCGATGACCTGCTTCACGGCCCACTCGGCAACGGATCCGGCATCGATCTCATTCATCAACTCACGTTTCAGTCTAGCGTCGTTGATCAGGTGAGAGTAAAGATCGAAAATCGCTGCGCTATCTTTCTGGGAATTTGCCGTAAAACGTTTGCTGAAGCGGCGAAACTCGGCGGCGGCATCTTCCAACGCCTGCGTCATACGCTCACGTTCACTTGCGCTATCTAGCGTAGAGGCTTGAAAAACCTGCTCGAGTGACGGCTGACTAACATCCATCCACCCTTCACCGACGGCGATCCCCGGCGATGCGGCGATCGCTCGGATCCTATTTTGCCGTAGGCGCCCAAACAGGCCGTTAAGCTGTGCCTGCGAGAGGATCCCTGCTAACTGCGTTGCGAGCGTCACTAAGAATGACTCTTCAGTTTCATTGAACTGACGAGATTCACGCTGCTGCACGGCAAGAACGCCCAACAGTTGGCGGCGATAAATAATAGGTACACCAAGAAAAGCACGGTAGCGCTCTTCTTTTACCTTTGGCACATATTTGAAACTTGGATGGCTCGGCGCATCAGCCAAGTTAATCGGCTCAGCCAAACGCCCAACTAGCCCGACAATTCCTTCGTCGAAAGCCAGCGTAACCACACGCCCACGCGGTTTTTTCAAACCGCGTGTCGCCATCAGGTAATAGCATTGACGATCGTTGTCAGCCAAATAAATGGAACACACTTCAGTGTCCATTGCCTGACAGGTTTCGTTAACGAGCACTTCCAGTGCGTCAGTTAAGCTTGCGGCCGCAGCCACCTTCTCTACTATTTCCCGCAAACGCGTGAGCATGATTAAAGCCACTTAACCTCTTTTACGGCGATAAGCAGGAGAAGTCCGCGCCGTTGGCGGGGTCACTTCCTGCAATGGCATGACCACAGGTGAGAATTCTTTCATCACCCGACGATATACATCGCGTTTAAATGAGACAACCTGACGCACCGGATACCAAAAACTGACCCAGCGCCAGCCGTCAAATTCAGGCGTACTACTCCGTTGCATGTTGATTTCAGACTCATTGCACATGAGCTGTAACAAAAACCAACGCTGCTTCTGGCCGATACATACCGGCTTCGTATCCCAACGCACCAAACGTTTAGGTAATTTATAGCGTAACCAGTTGCGGGTTGATGCAAGAATTTTGACATCTTTTCGCCCCAACCCCACTTCCTCAAACAGTTCGCGGTACATCGCCTGCTCGGCGGTTTCTCCGGGATTGATTCCCCCTTGAGGAAACTGCCAAGAATTCTGACCAAAGCGACGGGCCCAAAGAACTTGCCCCTGCCGATTACAGATTACGATACCCACGTTTGGGCGGTAGCCATCATCATCGATCACTGGACTACCTCAATAGCAAATTCGCAAGATAGAGTGATTGTTTCACACTCCCCAGTGGCGGTAAACCACCGCATGAAATCGGGTAAAAAACGGATAACATTGGGATAACTCACAGATTCAACCATAGTTATAAACATTACCCGGTGCCCAAAGTCGTTTTTATTCACTTTTTCTGTGGATATATTTGTGTAGAACTTCAGGGGAAAGGGTGTAAACCTTTGGATAGCTCTAAAACACCGACTTTACACATCCTGACATTAATCTTATATATCAGTCAAATAGACATAGATAATCCTATCACTGATGCGTAGAAATGTGATCTATGCACGCTTTGGATCTTAGCTTGTTTAAAGATCGTCCAATGGCGATTTTATCCACAGCTTATTCTCAAAACTTGCACACTGAGGCGTCAATTTCCCAAAAAAACCCCTACGTCAAGCCTGTAAATCAAACCAGTGATCGGTAAATAAATGGGTTATCCCAAAAATCTGTGGATAAATAGGTGTAACATCCTGTTCATTGTCGGTGTCTAGTCTTGCACAACAAATTTTAGAAATTGCCGTAAAAACTATTTTTGAGATATTTTCTTTTATGAATCATGGTATTATTTCTGGCTCGACGTTATTCACTCCGCGTCGATATTTACCCACAGCGAGCTGTGTGTTTTTTAACCACACAGTGAGTTCTGTACAAAACGCATGAAACTTCAATGATGACAACGCCTCAACTACCAACCGCCGCTCCCGAAAATGTGCAACAACTGTTAAATCGAGCCCAGTCATTGGCCGGTTATACTCTGGGTGAATTGGCGTCTAAGGCCGCCGTGGCTATTCCACGGGATCTCAAACGCGACAAAGGTTGGGTCGGCATGTTGCTGGAGCTTTACCTTGGCGCCAGCGCAGGCAGCAAACCTGAGCAGGATTTCCCTGAAATCGGCGTAGAGTTAAAAACCATCCCTATTGATAGAAGCGGAAAGCCGCTAGAAACCACTTTCGTGTGTGTCGCCCCCTTGACGGGAAATAGCGGCATTACTTGGGAGTCCAGCCACGTACGCCATAAACTCCAACGTGTGTTGTGGATACCCGTTGAAGGCGAGCGCCAAATCCCATTAGAGCAGCGCCGAGTCGGTAGCCCCCTACTCTGGACACCCAGTGCAGAAGAAGACGAGCAACTTAAACGCGATTGGGAAGAATTGATGGATATGATCGTACTGGGGAAAGTTGAGCGTATTACCGCTCGCCACGGCGAAGTGCTGCAAATTCGTCCAAAGGCGGCAAATAGCCGCGCGCTAACCGAAGCCACTGGCGAGCATGGTGAACCGATTCACACCTTACCCCGTGGTTTTTACCTGAAGAAAAACTTCACCGCAGCCCTTCTCGCACGGCACTTTTTACTCTGATTCTGACCGCTCGCAATGAATTTCAGTACGTCCTAAGGCTCCCTGAAGTCTCAAGAAGGCGTATAATCCTTGTTTAACGTTTATTTAGGTAGTATTTCGTCATGTTTGAATGGATTGTGGATCCCAATGCCTGGTTAGCCCTAGGAACGCTGACTATTCTAGAAATTGTTCTCGGCATTGATAACATCATTTTCTTGTCTCTGGTTGTCGCTAAACTTCCTAAAGCTCAACAGAATAAAGCCCGTCGAATCGGTTTGTTAGCAGCGATGGGAATGCGTTTATGCCTATTGGCTTCTATTGCTTGGGTAATTCGTCTGACTCATCCGTTATTTACCCTGCTTGATCACCCAGTTTCTACCCGCGATCTCATCTTATTGCTCGGTGGGCTGTTCCTTATTTACAAGGCAATAAAAGAGATCCACGAAACCATCGAAGGCGGTGGTGAAGATATGACCAGCAACGTACACTCATTTTTGGGCGCCATTGTCCAAATTATGCTGCTGGATATTATCTTCAGTCTGGATTCGGTCATCACCGCCGTTGGTCTATCTGACCATCTGTTTATTATGATGGCGGCCGTGGTGATTGCGGTTGGGGTCATGATGTTTGCGGCGCGCCCGATTGGTGAGTTTGTCGCACGTCATCCATCGGTCAAAATGCTGGCGCTGTCGTTCCTCATCCTAGTTGGCTTTACGCTGATCTTAGAAAGTTTTGGCATACATGTGCCGAAAGGTTATATCTACTTTGCGATGTTCTTCTCTATGACGGTAGAAGCCCTGAACCTACTGCGTAGCAAGAAAGAGAAAACCAACGAATAATATCTCAGTCATTATCTAAAATTGAAAAGGAGAACCTCGGTTCTCCTTTTTGCTATCGACGATTCAGGTCTTATCGCAATCTTTTTTATCCATCACAAAGATATGCTCTAACTGCCCCACGTGATAAACGTACATGACCTTCATGTTGTACTCACGTATCCCTTTCTCACGACAATGAGATGCAAAATGTTCTTTCGTATGTTCAGCTAACGCCACTTCAACGATCTGGTCTTGTTGAGGCAATACGCGAAAAACAAACACCAGCGTTTTTCCTTCGAGTCTAACGCGGCGTAATTTAAACGTGCTGTCTTGAAGATCGTCTTGCGGCGTTGCATTCACATAACGATTTAACATTTCGCGCCGATACTCAATCCACTGCAAAGGATCTTCTTTTTTCAACTCTATCCAGCGCAGGGCATAGCCGCTGCTGATAAGCGTCACCAATACCGACAGCAGACAGAGTGACGTTATCGGTTTCCAACCTCTTTGCGCCAACCAAAACGGTCGTGCTGCCCCGAAAGAAAATTGCGTCATCGCGACCGCGCCTAATAAAAAGAATAAGGAAAACAACGTAGCAATAACGAGGTTAAAGGTTGTTCCATCAAAAAAGGCGTACAACAACATAGAATGAAAAGTGACAAATAATATCCAGCTACAGGCCACTGGATATTTAAACATTCCAAGGATTAAAACTAACGTGACGGGGCCAAACACAATGCAGGCAATACGATAGGATTTTTCATACATGCTTTCTGGGAAAAGCAACACCATTAGCAAGGTAATAAATACGGCGGTTGCTGCAGCCATAATTCCACATAGCCGATAAAACCGGAGATGTTCTTCTACGTCACCCTCAATATAGGCTTTTCCATCTACTGGGCTATTTTCTTTCATGTGATAATTCTGAATACAAACACTATTTAGGAAATACTAAGAGCTAAAACATATCATGCAATGAATAAATACCTCAGCGTTACTTTATAAAAACGCCTATCTATTTTAGGTAGGGTCTATACATAAAAAAACCAGATGCATATAGCATCTGGTTTTTTGTCTCATATGGACAAACACTTATCA
This sequence comes from Hafnia sp. HMSC23F03, assembly GCF_001816025.1. Classification (NCBI taxonomy): domain Bacteria; kingdom Pseudomonadati; phylum Pseudomonadota; class Gammaproteobacteria; order Enterobacterales; family Hafniaceae; genus Hafnia; species Hafnia sp. HMSC23F03. Next base: position 18,136 of record NZ_KV824212.1, on the reverse strand, counting down.
CATTAGCTCTATCAGCGGTAACACCATCACTTCAGCGCCATCGCATCACGCATGGTGAAGAACAAATCGGTTTGATCCGTTAGCCCGACGACATTGCCCGCATGAGGGCCATAGGCTGCAATGCGAAGCTGTGACCCGGTGTGCTCTTGTGATTCTTCTTCGGAGTTGCCATAGCTAATTGCCATGACGGCACCATCTTTAGTGGTGAGTACCTGAGTCAATCCCGGCGCTTTGCTCTCCGGTGCAATAATTTGGCTGGAATGCGCATGGTCAGCGGTAACGATCACTAACGTATTGCCGTCTTTACGTGCAAAATCCAACGCCTTTTGCACCGCCTCATCTAAATCGACCGTTTCGCCAAATTGGCCACAGGGGTTGGCAGCATGATCCTGTTTATCAATGGATGCGCCTTCTACCTGCAAGAAGAAACCGTTTTTATTCTTCTCCAATAGTGAGATCGCTTTTTCTGTCATCTGTGCCAGCGTGGGAGTCGACGCGCTACGCTCTGGATTGACGGTACAGCTCACCGGTGGATTGTCCAGATTACCGTGATAAGTGGCTTTAGGCCCCTGCCAACGCACCGGCATATTCCCCTCAGCAAACAGCCCTAACACCGGTTTTTGTTGGTTTGCGACACTGATTTTATTCAGGCCGTCCAAATCCGTCACCACTTGATAACCGGACCCTTCGGCCTGCTGCATCAGGGTTTTACCTTTCCAATCACCCGCATTTGCCGTTTCAGAGAACGTTTTAGCACCGCCGCCCAGCGTAACATCAGCACGTGTCTTTAATAACTGCTCGGTGATAGAGCCCTCGCCGCCGTTCTCAAGCGCATTGCCTGGGCACAGTTCCAACGTTTTACTGGGTCCATAACACTTACGCAAAGTCACATGTGATGCCTGCGCAGCCGGTGTTGCATCCTGCAATTCAGCCGTAGAAACGTTACCTGTTGCTTTACCCGCCGCTTTGGCAATTTCCAACAAAGTGCGATGGGATTTGCCATTAACATCTACGGCTAACGCACCGTTATAGGTCTTCACGCCAGTGCTCCACGCGGTGGCTGACGCGGCAGAATCCGTGACATAGTCCGGTTTATGCGTCTTCTTATCCAGAGAATAATGCGTATATTGCCCCGTCAGCGGCAAAGCATCTATGCCCTTGAATTGTCCACCAGCGCCTTCGGCATAGTTACGCGCAGAGGTAATTTCAGAATCCCCCATACCGTCGCCGATAAGCAAAATCACATTCTTGGCCGTTTTATTACTAAGCGAAGCGATCAGCGCGGTGGTTTGATCCTGAGTCATACGGCGAGCGCCACCAAACTGGGTGATATCTCCCTGAGCGGCACGCGCCGATAAATCAGCAATCGGAGGATTCGCCGCATGGGACGGAGGAATCAACATCATTAGACTAACCAAAGACAACGGGAAAATTTTCTTAGAGGCCACTTCACTATCTCCTTGTAAATAAATACTCTATTTATTCCCGCCATCGTTGAAGGTGCGCCAGCTTTCGCTCTGCTCGCTGCAGACTTAACGTAACTTCAGCTATTTAGGGGATAAAAATTCACTTCAAACTTGCAGGAAGTATAAGAAGCCTTAGTGACGATTTTGTGACAAAGTTGTTCTAGAAATATGACAGTTCAGCGCAAGCAAAAATCAGCGTAATCTTGGTAAAGTCGTAGCAGAAATAAAATGAGGGTGACGTTCCATCCTCTATATGCAAAATCATTCAAGTTGCATCAAGACGGCAAGCGAGCAAATCCCCAGAAGCGTACATGAGTGCATGACTGGGATGAGCGAGTACAGCCAACGCAGAGACAGCATGAAGGATGAAGAGTACAAGAATACGTTCTAATTATACGTTCTAATTAAAGGATACTCAGCTATGCAATATCACCGCATTCCGCACAGCTCGCTGGAAGTTAGCGAACTGGGTTTAGGAACCATGACGTTCGGGGAACAAAACAGCGAAGCTGATGCCCACGCGCAACTCGATTTAGCCATCACCAGCGGGATTAATCTGATTGATACCGCCGAAATGTATCCTGTGCCACCACGTCCTGAAACTCAAGGGCTTACCGAGTCTTACATTGGCAGTTGGTTAGCCAAACGCGGCAATCGCGAGAAAATCGTTCTCGCCACAAAAATCACCGGGCCAGTCCGCAACAATGACAGCGGGATCCGTCCCGATCAGGCTCTCGATCGCAAAAATATCCGAGCCGCATTGGACGACAGCTTAAAACGGCTTAATACCGACTATATCGATCTCTATCAGCTTCACTGGCCACAGCGGCCGACTAACTGTTTTGGTCAGTTGGGCTATCGTTATACCGAGCAAAAACCAGTGGTCACTATTTTAGAAACGCTGGAAGCGCTATCAGAACAGGTTCGTGCAGGAAAAATTCGTTACATCGGCGTTTCCAACGAAACGCCTTGGGGCGTGATGCGCTATCTCCAACTGGCAGAGAAACACGATTTACCGCGCATTGTTTCGATTCAGAATCCCTACAGTTTGCTCAACCGCAGCTTTGAAGTAGGTCTGGCTGAAATTAGCCAGTATGAAGGGGTGGAACTGCTGGCCTATTCCTGTTTAGGCTTTGGCACTTTGAGCGGTAAATATCTGAACGGAGCAAAGCCCGCAACCGCGCGCAACACCCTGTTTAGCCGCTTTACGCGCTATACCAGCAAACAAACCGAAGCGGCGGTCGCGGAGTATGTTCAGTTAGCGAAAAAACACGCTTTAGATCCGGCACAAATGGCGCTAGCTTTCGTGCGCCAACAGCCGTTTGTATCCAGCACGTTGCTTGGTGCAACAACGCTTGAACAGTTGAAAAGTAATATCGAAAGCAGAAGTCTGGTGCTAGATGAAGAAGTGCTGAAGGCGATTGAAGAGATCCATAGCCGCTTCACTTATCCTGCGCCGTAAAAGCTAAGATAAGTCCCCTCCCGATATTGGGAGGGGAAACGAATAAGGTTTAAGCGCTGCGCTTCCTGCGCACAACATCCCATCCCCACACACCGACAATGGCCAAAGCAAATACTACGCCAAACCCCACGCCAATACCCACTACAGGCACGCCGATTTTGACTACCAACGAATAGAGTCCTAGCATCAACAGCATCGCGGTATTTTCACCGAGATTCTGCACGGCAATAGCATTACCTGCACCAACGGTGTGTTTACCCCTTTCTTGCAGTAACGCATTAAGCGGCACCACAAAAAATCCGCCGCAAACGCCTACCAGCACTAAAAGCACATAGGAAAGCGATGGGCTACTTTGCATAGCAAACCAAGCTACGACAACGCCGATTAAGACGCCCGCCGGTAAACAACGTTTAACCGTCGTTAACGTCACCAGTTTTGCCGCCGCACCCGCGCCGATAACAATCCCCACGGCCACCATCGCATTCAGCAGAGTTGGCGTGGTGTTATCCGTAATGTTCAGAACCACAGGCACCCACAGCACCAGCAGGAAACGCAACGTAACACCTGCGCCCCAAAACAGACTCGTACCGATCAGCGAGAAACGCGCTTCCTGATTGCTCCAAAGCACACGACATGCATCGCCAAAAATAGACACCATGCGAACCGGGTTCCATGAGCGAGTAGGATGTGCAGGATTCAATTTCGGAATGAACCCGTTAGCCACAACCGCTGCCCCATACACCAGCACACAGAGGGCTAATGCCGCAATCACGTTCAAGTCAGCCATCATGCCACCCGCCACAGACCCAATGAGGATCGCCACGATCGTGGAGGCCTCCATCAAGCCATTAGCTTTTACTAGCTGATCGCCACTGGTGATCTCACCGAGGATCCCGTACTTAGCCGGCGAGTAAGCCGCCGCACCGATCCCCACCAAGGCATACCCCAAGAAAGGATTAAAACCAAAACAGATTGCCAGCGCCCCCAACAGTTTCAGCGAGTTGGCGACCATCATCACTCGGCCCTTTGAAAAACTATCGGCAAACTGTCCGACAAACGGCGCGAGCACAATATAAGTTGCCACAAACGCCATCTGCAAAACCGGTTGGCTCCAGTCAGGATAGAGTTGTTGTTTAATCACCGCGAGGGTGGCAAACAACAACGCGTTATCGCCAAATGCGGAAAAAAACTGAGCCAGAATCACCGCCTTCATGCTGCGGTTTAATAACGGCCCATTTGAATGCACTGCATCTGTCATACGGTTTCTCCGTCGGCAGTTTCTTTGTTTTCAGCCAGTTGGCGCAGAGTGACAAAATCGATCTTTCCGCTACCCAGCAACGGCAGTGACTTCAAGAAACGAATATCGCGAGGTACGGCAAGCTCCGGTACTCCGCTTTCACGCGCCTGTTTTAGCAGGCGATCACGACTTAGCTCAGGATCGGTAGTAAACAGTACCAACGCTTCCCCTTTACTGCTGTCGCTACGCGAAGACGCCGCGTGTTCATGATCCGGAGAAATCTTCAGCGCCAGTTGTTCCACACTTTCAAGAGACACCATTTCTCCAGCCAGTTTAGCAAAACGCTTAACGCGACCCCGAATAACGCAATAGCCATTATCATCTAGCGTCACGATATCACCCGTGTCATACCATCCCGCTTCCATCACACCGTCGGCATTTTCAGCCTGAGGCATTTCCAGTACCCCTGGATTCTCAACCCGCAGATAACCTTTCATAATATTCGGCCCGCGCAGCTGTAAACGACCACCCTGCTCAATCCCGGTCACCTTAATCAAACGTGCTTCCATCGACGGTAAAATCCGGCCAACACTGCCGACCTTGGTTGACATAGGCACGTTAATCGCCACCACGGGGGCGCACTCGGTCACGCCATATCCTTCAAGAATTCGGATGCCAAATTTATCCTGCCAAATCTGAGCCGTATTTGGGGATAGCTTTTCTGCACCGGCCACCACATAGCGCAAACGAGCAAAATCATATGGGTGAGCAAAACGTGCGTAGTTTCCCAAAAAGGTTGAAGTGCCAAACAACACGGTACAATTACGATCGTAGACCAGTTCTGGTACTACACGATAATGCAGTGGGCTTGGATACAAGAATACACGGCTGCCCGTCATCAATGGCGTTAATAGGCCAACGGTCAAGCCAAAGGCATGGAACAGCGGCAAAGCAGACATAAACCGGTCAGCCGGAGTAAAATCCGCCACCGTACGGATTTGTTCCACGTTTGCCAGCAAGCTGGCGTGAGAATGCACGACACCTTTAGGATACCCCTCTGAACCAGAGGTAAACAGAATCAGCGCGGCATCATCAGGCTTTTGCGGTAACATCGCTTTTGCTGGACACATCAGGTGTTTGATAATCCAAATTTTATCATCACGCGTTACCGTGTCTTTCAGGTCTTCCAAATAAACCCAGTTAGCCTCGACGACCTGCTCTGGCAAATGGGTCAATTTGCCCTTCTCCAAGAACTGACGTGAAGTCACGATGGTTTTGATATTGGCGGCCAACATGGCGTTTTTCACACCGTTAACGCCCGCCGTATAATTCAGCAACGCTGGAACGCGATTACGGAGCGTTGCGCCAATAATCGCCGCAGCGGTTATCGTGGCATTGGGCAACAACATCCCAACGTGTTCGCCTGGCCTCGTAAAACGCTCCAGAATACGACTGACACCCAATGACTTTTTCAGCAACGTACGATAGCTATCTTCCTTAAAGGCGATGTCTTCAATAATAGGTTTTGAGGCACCGTAGCGCGTCATTGCAGCGAGGTACGCCTGATAAAGCGTGTGACGCGGCTGAGAATCCATACGCGCACTCATCATGATGTCGTGTAAGCGCTCACCAGCTAAAACCCGACGTTCGCGCGCGCGCGGCGCCTCAGGCATGGCTAAATGTGTTGGCGGTAAAATATTGATGCTGATCTGTGGGAACCAGCGCACCTTAAACAGTCCGCGCAAACGTCCAAAAGGCGTAAACTCAGCCCCTTCAATACGAACAGGAATAATCGCTGCACCAGAACGTGCAGCAACAAACGCGGCACCGTCATAGATTTTCATCATTGAGCCGGTCACGGTAATACGCCCCTCAGGGAAAATCACCACTGGACGCCCCTGCTCGACCATACGAATCAGATGTTTAATCGCCATCGGCTTTGTCGGATCAAGTGCAACAATATCGACATATTTACTGATAAAGCGCATATAGCGGCTATCAGCAATAGAACTATAGACGGCAAACACGGGACGCACCGGCAAATAAAGCGCCATCAACACGCCATCTAAAAAAGACACGTGATTTGGGGTGATCAGCAGCTTGTCGTGTTTGAAAGAATGCTCCAGTCCAGTGACTTTTATACGGAATAAAAAGCGGAATAGAGCGCTGAAAAAGCGAAAAATCATGCACATCTCCCTATGTTCAAAAGGCTATACGCTAGCGTCAAATACAATTCGACAGAGCATACTAGAGTGCTGATGTTTTTTCAGGTCGTCGGTGGGAATTAATCGACTTTTAAGATTTAAGCGATACTTAAACTGCAGCAGAATTTGAGGCAAAAAAAAACCTACGCATCCGCGTAGGTCGGTGTAATTTCTTGGTTCAGTCACAAATGTACTGAAAAATTCACCAATCAATACCTCTGGGACGGTTAATGTAGAAGACATTCAGGCCCTGCACTACGCATTAATCGCAAGATAACCATTCCAAATGAAACGATATGTAAATTAGCTTTCAAACGCGAAACACCTTAAGGAAAATCACCGCTAAGAAATAAATCAGGCGAATGGGAAGCAGGCAAGGCAGCAAATGAGTGAATCCCGATGAGCTAGCACAGCCGCAGTTTCAATGACGAAGGGGAAACAAAAAAAAACCTACGCATCCGCGTAGGTCGGTGTAATTTATTGGCTTCAGTAACAAATGTACTGAAATCTCACCAATCAATACCTCTGGGATGTTTAGATTAAAACGCTGTTCCATCTGTCGCCAGCGGCTAATCGCAACATTCGTGCGCAAAATGTAACTAGCGGTGTGATTTCTACGGTTCTGCGACATATCGCTAAAAACCGATACGCGGCGGGGCTTGCAGCATCGGGGCTTTTCCGCAACACTGGCGTGTAAACGCTTTCCCTTCACTGTATTTTTGGATAATCCCATGGCTACCATAAAGGATGTTGCTAGGCTCGCGGGAGTCTCCGTCGCCACGGTTTCTCGCGTTATCAATAACTCGCCAAAAGCAAGCGACAGCTCACGCGCCGCCGTGATGTCTGCCATGGAGCAGTTACAGTATCACCCAAACGCCAATGCGCGGGCATTAGCCCAGCAATCGACTGAAACAATTGGCTTAATTGTGTCAGACGTTTCCGATCCATTTTTTGGTGCCATGGTTAAGGCCGTTGAACAGGTTGCTTATGCAACCGAAAATTTTCTACTGATCGGCAATGGCTATCACAACATCGATAAAGAACGTCAGGCTATCGAACAATTAATTCGCCATCGTTGCGCGGCGCTGGTGGTTCACTCCAAAATGATCCCAGATGAAGAACTGGCACATCTGATGAAACAAATACCGGGCATGGTACTGATTAACCGCACACTGCCGGGATTTGAAACTCGGTGCGTAGCGCTTGATGACCGCTACGGCGCGTGGTTGGCCACCCGCCATCTGATTCAACAAGGACATAAACACATTGCCTGTATCTGTTCTAACCACCCCATTTCGGATGCGCACGATCGTCTGCAAGGCTATTTAGACGCACTGCACGAACACGGTATTCCCGTGGACGACAAGCTGATTGCCTATGGTTCGCCTGATGAAATCGGCGGTGAGCAGGCGATGACCGAACTGCTCGGCCACGGTAAAACGCTCACTGCGGTCACCTGTTATAACGATCCCATGGCCGCAGGCGCGCTGTCGGTACTAAGCGATAACAGCATTGATGTCCCTGGAAAAATTTCACTGATCGGATTCGATGACGTTTTAATTTCGCGTTATCTGCGACCTCGTTTAACCACCATTCGTTACCCCGTCGTGGCAATGGCGACTCAGGCCGCAGAGTTGGCACTGGCCTTATCCAAACAGTTGCCTCTACCTGAAACAACCAATATGTTCAGCCCGACGCTCGTCTGTCGACATTCGGTCTCTACGCCACGGTTGGTGTGATAATCTCGCATTTTTACGCATAAAGTAGGGAAGATATTGATGATAACCATGCTGGATGTATCGCTGCGTGCTGGCGTGTCCAAGGCCACCGTTTCTCGAGTATTAAACGGCACGGGTCAGGTCAAAGAAAGCACGCGCATAGCGGTATATAAAGCCGTAGAGGAGTTAGGCTATCGCCCCAACCTGTTAGCGCAGGCATTGGCGAATCAAACCTCCAATACCATTGGTTTAGTTGTATCAAATTTTGATGGTCCATATTTTGGCCGTTTGCTTCGACAAGCCGCGCAGCTGATAGAAGCAAGCGGGAAACATATGATTGTGACTGATGGTCACGATACACCTGAAGGCGAACTTGAAGCCGTACACCTGCTTATTGACCGCCGCTGTGACGCGATCATCCTCTATACGCGCTTTATGGAAGAACCCGCGCTGATGCAGTTGATCAGCCAACATCACGCTCTCATGGTGATTAATCGAGATTTACCTCAGGCTCGCGATCGCTGCGTCTTCTTCGAGCAGCAGCAAGCCGCAAGCGAAGTGGTTAATTACCTCATTGCAAACGGCCATCGCCAAATAGCCTGCATTACGGCGCCTATTAATACGCCAACCGCGCAGTCTCGCTTAGCGGGTTATAAAGATGCTCTGGAACAAAATCAGATAACCTATCACGATACGCTAGTTACACTCGGTGATAGCACCGTTGCAGGTGGATACCGTGCCTGCTGCGAACTACTTGCTCGTCAGCACCCTTTCACTGCCCTTTTTGCCTGCAACGACGATATGGCGATTGGCGCACTTCGCGCCCTGCATCAGGCCGGAAAACGCGTACCCGAGGATGTATCACTATTTGGCTTCGACGATGAACCTAGCGCCGAATATCTACAACCATCACTTTCCACGGTTTACTTGCCTATCGATAAGATGATCTCTACGGCAATTACCCAAGCGCTGCGGTTAAGCAGTGGCGAAATTGTAGAACCCGTAGAGCCGTTTGTCGGAGAGTTGAAAGTGAGGGAATCTGTAATCAGGAGATAAATAATAATACTGTTCACCTTAATATTATCTGCTGTATTATTTAAAATGTTAACAACAGAATTTAATATCAAGGATGAAAAATTCACTATGGGTTTCCCGATAATCACCCAAATTAATGCTATCGCTCAACTTAATGAAAATGAAGATTTAAGTGAGCATTGTTATAATATTTTCCAATCATTTTGCGACCAAACATTCTGGATACTTGGCGAGCATAAACCGAGGAGTGACGGTAAGTCTGAATTTTCAGCCGTCTATCACACATTGCCAGAAACGGGCGATAACATAATATACAGTTATTTATCTGTAGATGAAAATACACAACCCGAATGTCTTCCCGCCATACAAGAAAGTAGTGATACAACACAGTGGATAGCTATTAATGGTTTCGTTATTCTAAAGCTTGCAACGATGGAGCGTTTTGCACTGGTCGTTACGGAAAATAGTGATAACTACGCAATCCTTGAGCATGGACAAATAATGAGCCTGATTATCGCGGCTGAAGCAAAAAACGAAAAAATCGAATCAAATCAGCCACAAAAAGCCATAACAGTGCTTGATATGCCACTAGCCTTTTGCCGCCAGCTTTATCTATATTGTAGTGGTCAAAAAGAGATATATACCTGTCGTTTAGCGCTTGCAAATGTCACGGAGTCTACATCAGGTCTTGATAACTTCACATTACTGATGCTATTGGATTGCGGTGATAAAGAACGCACTCGCAAACACTTTGCTGAAATTAAAAAGAATTACATGTCCTTGCTGCCCTTGAATATAGAACTTATTTTCTTCACCGCAGATAACAGCCCTCACTTTAATAAATTAGCTAGCCTTATTCATGAAGCAAAACCATTTTACAGCAAGCAAGACTCACAAGGCTTCTTCGCCAAATTAAAAAGACGCCTACGCCATCCATTACCGATCGCATTAGTATTTAAAGAATAACAGTACCATATCTGACAGAAATACAATTCAACCATACACATTAATGATGATAATCCTCATGGCATTTCCTTGAATTATCATCATTTCTCTCGACTGAATATCTTTCTCATCGAGTTCCATGACATTTCGTCATGGGAAGAGTCCTTCGACACTAATGTCGAACCCGCCCTCAAGTGTCGACAACAACACACTTCCGACACCCAAAAATGCCATTCAAAAAGACAAACAACCCACTGTAAATAAACAATTATTTACCATTTTACACCTACTGGCACGTTTTGTGCTTAACAGAGGGGAATTTAACTTTTGTAGTCTGAACCAGAGGACTGAACATGAACCGCTTTGTTATTGCGGATCCCCGATTATGTATCGGGTGCAACACCTGTATGGCCGCTTGCTCTGAAGAGCACAAGATGTACGGCCTGCAAACTGAGCCGCGTCTGGTGGTGGTCAAAAACAGCCGAGATTCCGTGCCTGTTATGTGTCACCAGTGTGAAGACGCGCCGTGCGCACAGGTTTGCCCGGTCAATGCGATTACCCATACCAACGATTCCATTCAGCTTAACGAAAGCCTGTGCGTGAGCTGCAAACTGTGCGGCATTGCCTGCCCATTTGGTGCTATCACCATGAACGGCAGTAAGCCCCTGCATATTCCTGCCAACAGCAACACGCCGATGGCACTACCTGCACCGCCCAACAAACGTGGCATTAGCCCATTCCTAGATTGGTATCCCGGTATCCGCAGCATCGCCGTGAAATGCGATTTATGTCAGTTCAGCGAACAAGGACCCGCATGCGTCCGTGCCTGCCCAACTCACGCCATCATGTTGGTTGATGATAACCAGTTGGCTCTGGCCAGCGCCGCCAAACGTCAAAATGCAATGGACGCCATGGATGCCGATTTGATGATGTTTAGTTCATTCGCAGAGGGGTCCGACGCACAATGAATACCGTTGAATTATTGAGCTTCGCTCTCAGTATTTATTTGATCTCCGCCCTGCTATCGCTGGTATTAGGGTCAACCGGTTCCGGCTGGCTCGGCGCTCGCGTTGCCGCGTTAGGCGCATTCGTTGCTGGCGCAGCGGGCACATGGAGCGCGTGCCAAGGCCTTACTTTTACTCCTGAGATCGTTAGCGCAAATCTGTTTAATCACACACAAGTGCTATTTAACACGCTGAACAGCCTAATGCTGTTACTGACCTCCGTTATCAGCCTGCTGTGTGCTATTTATGCTTTTAGCTATCTGAAAAGTTATGCACCGAAGAAAGCGGCGCTGATTGGCTGTTTGATGAACATGCTCAGCGCTGCCATCAGCCTGTTAGTCCTCACCGATAACGCCGTGATGTTTGTAGCGCTTCTGGAGTTGATGACCCTGTTCACCGCGCTGCTAGTATGGCAAGCACAAGATGCAAAAGCACGTAAGGCTGCCAGCCTTTATTGGCTGATGTCACGCTTGGGCACCGTATTTATCATCGCCGCGTTCTGGATCCTGTATCGCCATAGCGGCACGTTGGCGCTGAGCGAATTTCACCTTGCCACGCTCAGCCGTGGCTTAGCCTCATTGGTATTTGTGCTCGGTTTACTCGGCTTCGGTATTGTTTCCGGTTTGGTTCCATTACACGGCTGGATCCCACAGGTTCACTCCAGCGCACCAAGCCATGCCGCCACGCTCGTCTCTTCAGTAATGTTAAAAGTGGGTCTGTTTGGGTTGCTGAAACTCAGCATTGACTGGCTAGGAATGCCACAGCTGTGGTGGGGCGCAGCGCTGATGATTATCGGTGCACTCACGGCCTTTATCGGTGGTTTATATGCCCTGATGGAGCACGATATCAAGCGCCTTCTGGCTTATCACACCGTGGAAAATATCGGCATCATTCTGCTGGGACTTTCTGCCTGTGTGCTTGGGCTGGCGCTGGGTAAACCTACGCTTGCCGTGCTCGGTTTAATGGCTGGACTGTTCCATTTGGTTAACCACACCTTATTTAAAGGCGTGTTATTCCTTGGCGCAGGTGCAGTGATCCGCAGTACCGGTGCGAAAGATATTGAAAAATTGGGTGGCGTTGCACGCCGTATGCCGCTAACAGCAACCGCCATGCTGATTGGCCTGATGTCGATGGCGGCGTTGCCACCGCTTAACGGCTTTGTCAGTGAGTGGTTTACCTACCAAACTCTGTTCTCTCTCAGCCACTCCTCAATCTTGAGCATGCGTATCATTGCTCCTTTGGTGATGGTCGTTCTGGCGATTACCGGCGCACTGGCCGTGATGTGCGTGGCGAAAATCTTCGGTGTGACGTTCCTCGGAGCCCCTCGCAGCGAAGGTGCAGCTAACGCAGGCTGCGCTCCGGCATCTATGCTGTTCTCTCCGGTGTTGTTAGCCATTGGCTGTTTGGCCTTCGGTATTGGAGCTCCGTGGGTGCTGCCTTACATGCTGAAAATCGCGGCGGGATCGCTCGGTTTAATGCTCGATCCACATCAGATGACTCAGGGTGCCGTAATGATTTCTGGCACGGCTAACACCACCCTGCTGTCCACTCCGATGATTGCCATTCTACTTCTGGCCTTCCCCATTATTCCTATGCTGCTGGTGGGTATGTACAAAAATGCACGCCTGCCACGTCGTCGTCATGGAGATGCATGGGCCTGTGGTTATGGACATGAAGCAGGAATGGTCGTCACCGCCACGGGCTTTGCTCAGCCACTGCGTGTGATGTTCGCCCCTGTTTATCGTCTACGTCAGGTTTTCAATCCGGCACCGCTGTTAGGTGGCCTGCTACGCGAAGGCGCTATGCGCATTTATCCCGCGTTAGCGGTGATTGAGCTCGCCCTGCTGTTAGTGGCGATTTTCGCCTGAGGAGAATGATATGAGTTCGCTTTCCATCCTTGTGCTAGCCCTGATTCAGGCATTAGTCCTGTTAGCACTGGCTCCGCTGTTTAGCGGTATTTCCCGCGTGCTGCGAGCCAAAATACACAGCCGTAAAGGGCCTGATATTTTTCAGGACTATCGCGACATTTTTAAACTGTTCAAACGCCAGAATATTTCACCGGCAGCCTCTGGCGTATTTTTCCAGATGATGCCGTATGTCATGGTCGGCACGATGTTAACTATCGCCACCGCGCTACCGGTGGTGACAGTTATCAGCCCGCTAGCCCCTATCGGCGATTTAATCACCGTTGTATATCTGTTTGCCGTTGCACGTTTCTTCTTTGCGATTGCAGGTTTAGACACCGGCAGCACTTTTACTGGAATCGGCGCGAGTCGTGAATCCATGCTAGGTATTCTGGTAGAACCAATCCTAATGCTTGGTCTGTGGGTCACGGCTCTGCTGGCGGGGTCAACCAACCTTGGTGTGATGAGTTTTCACGTACTGGAGTGGGATGTGAATTCTTCTCTGGCCTTGGTGCTAGCGCTGCTGGCCTGCGCATTCGCCACCTTTATCGAAATGGGCAAACTCCCGTTTGATATGGCAGAAGCAGAACAGGAACTTCAGGAAGGCCCACTAACGGAATACTCCGGCTCGGCGTTTGCAGTATTAAAACTAGGTATCAGCCTGAAACAGCTGGTGGTTTTACAACTGTTTATCGGCGTATTTGTTCCTTGGGGGCAAATGACCACCTTCAGCGCAGGCGCTCTGGTTCTAGCCATTGTCGCAGCAATTATCAAGCTGCTGGTCGGTATCGCTCTGATTGCGCTGTTCGAAAACAGCGTTGCCCGTTTACGTTTCCTAAAAACGTCGTACACCACATGGGCCGGTTTTGGCTTGGCTGCGGCGGCATTCTTATCTTGGTTAATTGCGTGAGGCCGGGCATGACAGCATTTCTGACTCACTTATTTTTAGTTTCATCCTCTCAGCTTACGGGGCATCGCGGCTCATGAATCAGCAAAAAACAGGTCAACATTACATTCAGGAACTGCGTCAGCAGTTTCCCACAGCGATTCTGGACGAAAGCTGGCAGACCGATACTCAGGCAACCATCACCATTAAAACCAATATGTTGCCGGAAGTTGTCGAGTTTCTGTATTACAAGCAGGGTGGCTGGTTATCCGTTCTGTTCGGCAACGACGAGCGCCCGCTGTGCGGTAGCTATGCGGTTTACTACGTTCTATCCATGGAAACCGGCACCAAATGCTGGATCACGGTAAAAGCACTGGTCGATGAGAGAACGCTTGAGTTCCCATCCGTCACTCCACGCGTGCCCGCTGCGGTCTGGGGCGAGCGCGAAGTTCGTGATATGTATGGCCTCATTCCCGTGGGTTTACCCGACGAACGCCGTCTGGTTCTGCCAGATGATTGGCCGGATGAACTTTATCCGCTGCGTAAAGATTCAATGGATTATCGCCAGCGCCCAGCACCAACCACTGACGTTGAAACCTATCCATTTATCAATGAAAGCAAAAGCGGAAAAATTGTTCCTATTGGCCCGCTACATATCACCTCTGATGAACCAGGGCACTTCCGCCTGTTCGTTGATGGTGAAGATATCGTTGATGCCGATTATCGTCTGTTCTATGTGCATCGTGGTATGGAAAAACTGGCCGAAACGCGCATGGGCTACAACGAAGTGACCTTCTTGTCTGACCGTGTGTGTGGCATCTGTGGGTTTGCACACAGCACTGCGTATACCACCTCGGTAGAAAATGCGATGGGCATTCAGGTGCCAGAACGTGCGCAGGCTATTCGCTCAATTCTGCTCGAAGTAGAACGTCTACACAGTCATCTGCTAAACCTCGGCTTATCGTGCCACTTTGTCGGCTTTGATTCCGGTTTCATGCAGTTCTTCCGCGTACGTGAAAAATCGATGAAGATGGCGGAAATCCTGACCGGTGCGCGTAAAACCTACGGTCTGAATCTGATCGGCGGAATTCGTCGCGATCTGTTGAAAGACGACATGATCAAAACCCGCATTCTTGCTGCCGAAATGCGCGCTGAAGTGAAAACGCTAGTCGATATCCTATTTAGCACGCCAAATATGGAACAGCGTACCGTTGGCGTGGGTCGTCTGGATCCACAGATTGCTCGCGATTTCAGTAACGTCGGCCCCATGATTCGTGCAAGCGGACACGCCCGTGATACCCGAGTCGATCACCCATTTGCAGGCTACGACCTGCTGCCAATGGAAATTCACACCGAAACCGGCTGCGACGTCATCTCCCGTGTGAAAGTTCGCGTAAACGAAGTCTTCACCGCGTTGAACATGATCGACTTTGGTCTGGATAACCTGCCGGGCGGCCCGCTGTCGGTAGAAGGTTTCACCTATATCCCTAACCGCTTTGCGTTGGGCTTCTCCGAAGCACCGCGCGGTGACGATATCCATTGGTCAATGACCGGTGACAACCAGAAACTGTATCGCTGGCGCTGCCGTGCGGCCACTTACTCTAACTGGCCAACGCTGCGTTACATGCTGCGTGGTAACACCGTATCCGATGCGCCGCTGATCATTGGTAGCCTCGATCCTTGCTACTCCTGTACTGACCGCGTAACGCTGGTAGACGTGCGTAAGCGCAAGTCCGTTACCGTACCGTACAAAGAAATCGAGCGTTATGGTCTGGAACGTAAAGACTCACCGCTGAAGTAAGGTCAGGAGAAACGTCATGCTGAAATTATTAAAAACGGCCTTTAAGCATCGTGATGCCACGGTGGCTTATCCGGCCAAACCCATGCAGGTTGATCCGAACTTTCGCGGCAAGCCTGAATATAATCCAGAGCAGTGCATCGCTTGTGGTGCCTGCACCGCCGCCTGCCCTGCCAACGCGTTAACGATGGAAACCAACGCACGTGAAGGGACGCGCACTTGGTCACTTCATCTGGGCCGCTGCATTTTCTGTGCGCGCTGTGAAGAGGTCTGCCCAACCGCCGCAATCAAGCTGACACCTGAGTTTGAGCTAGCCGTATGGAACAAAAACGATCTGCTCCAAACCGCTGAATTCAAGGTGTGCAACTGTGTTGAATGCGGTGCACCGTACGCAGCACAGAAAGAGATCGATTACGCCATGGCCCTGCTGGTGCAGGCAGGAAATCTGACCGAGGAGCAGGCCGAAGAGCGCCGCCCACAGTTTGAAACCTGTCCGAACTGCAAACGTAAACACAATATTACCCACTCAGCACGCATTACGCTGGGACGTCACCTGACTCAGGAGGCGGCACAATGAGCCAGATTATCACGCAACAGCCCGTCAATAATTCACCCATTATTGGCCCACGCGACGCCAACGGTTTGCCCGTTCCGATTACCGTAGATGAGCAGATTGCCAAGCTCAAAAGCACGTTATTAAAAGACATTCGTCGTTCAGCGTATGTTTACCGCGTTGACTGCGGTGGCTGTAACGGCTGTGAAATCGAGATTTTCTCGGCGCTCACTCCGCTGTTTGACACTGAACGCTTCGGGATTAAGGTCGTTCCATCACCACGCCATGCAGATATCTTGCTGTTTACGGGTGCGGTTACCCGTTCCATGCGCATTCCTGCGATCCGCGCCTATGAATCTGCGCCCGATCCAAAGATCGTGATCTCTTATGGAGCCTGCGGCTGCAGCGGCGGTATCTTCCACGATCTATACTGCGTTTGGGGCGGCACCGACAAAATTGTTCCGGTTGACGTCTATATCCCTGGATGCCCGCCAACACCAGCCGCGACTATCTACGGTTTTGCGATGGCGTTAGGTTTGTTGGATCAAAAGCTGAAGGGCGAACACCACCAGCAGAGTGAAGATGAACAGGCGACTATTTTACATCCAGCGATCCCACAACAGCTGCGTGTGATGATCGACCGCGAAGCTCGTCGTATGTCTGGCTATCGTTACGGTCGTCAGATCGCGGATAAATTCATGGATCTGCTCGCTCAACAAAACGATCTGACTGTGGAAGCGCGCGTGGCGCAATTCTTAGCACATGAAAACGATCCTCGCTTAACCGAGATTATCTCCCGCTTACAAGCGGTGTGTCATGACGCAGCACGAGGGGGCAACGTCTAATGAGCGACCACGCCCGTAACCAGCCTTATCATGAGCAAGATCCAATGGTTGTGTTCTATTCCCTTAGCCGGAAATTCGTGCAGAAAAAGGAAGATGAGGACAGAACTCCCCAGGAAGCGAAGGAAGTGATTTATTACAGTCTCGCGATTGGTCATCACCTTGGTGTGATCGACTGCTTAAAAACCTGTTTGGAGTGCCCACTGAGCGGTTATCGGGCGTGGGTTGCCAAGCTGCCGGAAGAGAGTACTGCGCGCCGCAAACTGGAAGGGCTGCCTCGCTATGGTGAAATCTGCATTGATAGTACCCACACGCATATGCTGGCCTGCGCCTTAGACAAAGCACGCCCGCAGATGAATGAGCAAGAACAGGCATGGACGGATGCACTGATCGCTGCATTGCAGATGATCGAAAATGAACCCGCAATCTATCTGATGGTGAAAAGACGCGATGGCTAATTCCTTGCAAGAGAACATCCAACCCGTAAAAAACCTGCTGCTATGCGTGGGCAATAGCATGATGGGGGACGACGGTGCCGGTCCCCTACTGGCTGAGAAAGTGACCGCTCACCCAGTAGAAGGCTGGGCAGTTATCGACGGTGGCACGTCTCCAGAAAGCTATTCTCATGCCATTCGTGAGATGAAACCCGAGCGTCTGATTATCGTTGACGCCACCGAAATGGGCTTAGAGCCGGGTGAAATCCGTATCATTGATGAGAAAGACATCGCAGAACTCTTTATCGTCACCACGCATAACCTACCGCTGAGCTATTTGATCGAGCAGCTACGCGAAGATGTTCCTGACATCACCTTCGTGGGCATTCAACCCGCGATTGTCGCGTTCTACGCGCCAATGATGCAGCCAGTCAAAGACGCCGTTGATACCGTTTATCAACGTCTTAGCCACTGGGGTGAACAGGGAGGATTTGAGCTACTGGTGGCATGTGAGGATGAGTTTGGGGTGAGCAGTCAGAGCTGAAATGATTGATGTCGTTGACTGAGATGGCATTTTCACTCCGGTGCAGTTTGGTATTAGCTATGAAAGCTCAGTGTAATATTCCGCCCGCCTGTTCATACCGAGCT